>JAGLDM010000073.1 GCA_023145595.1 Flavobacteriaceae bacterium
GTCAATAAATCTTGACTTGTTGGAAAATGAATATTAAACATCGCATCTTTCTTAGAAATCAACTGATATTCTTCCAAAATTGAATCCGATAAAGTCTCTTGAAAATTTCTCGGAATTTCTTCAAACAGACTTTGCAGCATCTTTTGAATCACCCGATTAGACACCCCTTTATTAGTTAGCATTTCTGTTGAATGGTACACAGGCTGCATGGCAGTTCTTATGTTCTTCTTGTAATCTACCACTAATTCTAGTTCGGGATGTGGCATGCTAAAGCTCCGATTGAAATAATTTGTTTTACCAAAAATCACATAGGGCGTATTGATTTTTAAAGTTTCCTTAATCCATTTTACGCCTCTAAACCAAACCAGTTCAATCGTTCCAGTTTCATCGGCAAAAGTGGCTACCAACCGACTTCCTCGTTTTTGCTGTATACTTTTTACATTTGTAATCTTTCCAACAATCTGAATTTCAGCAGAATTTTGTTGCAATTGATTAATTTTAAAAAACTGTGTTCTATCTATATATCGATGCGGAAAGAAATTTAGTAAATCTCCAAAAGTTCGCAACCCCAATTCCTTTCTAAGCAAATCTGCTCTTGAAGGACCTACACCTTTTAAGTAGGAAATTGGAGAATTGAAATTATATTGTGCCATCAGAATAGTTAATCTACGTATTTGGTTATCTACTTAAATAAAATTTTACTGCTATTTTTATTTATAAAGTCATTTCGAGGAATCGAGAAATCGCATCCAGAGAATTACAATCTATAATTAAACCAACAAAATTTTTACTTATAATTTCAATTCAAAAGAGTGTCAACTCCTACTTCAAAATCGAAATTCATTTAGTAATGCTAAAATAATAAATCCTCAATATTCATTCGTACATTTGCAGTCTTAATTTTTCAAGTAAATGAGATTACATAGAAACCTTTGTTTTACAGTTATTGACTCTTTAAATATGATATTTAATGACGGTGAATATGCTGGTAAAGTTGTAGAAAAAGCCTTAAAAAGAGACAAGCGATGGGGGGCTCGTGATCGTAAATTTGTTGCTGAAACAATTTATGACATTGTTAGATGGAAACGTTTATACAATGAGATTGCAGGAACCAAAGATCATTATAAAAGGGATAATTTATGGAAGCTCTTTGCTGTTTGGGCAGTACTGAAAGGAATTGAATTACCTGATTGGAAATATTTTGAAGATACGCCAACCCGCCGTATCAAAGGGAAATTTGATGAAGCACAAAGTACACGCGCCATTAAAGAATCGATTCCTGATTGGATGGATGAAGTAGGTGTTAAAGAATTGGGTGAAGCTGTTTGGTCAAGAGAGTTGACTGCTTTAAATGAGAAAGCAGAAGTTATTTTACGTGTAAATACGTTAAAAATTGACATTGCTACTCTTCAAAAATTCTTACGTAAAGAAGAAGTTGATACCGAAATGATTCGTGATAACCCAAGTGCATTACGACTCGTAGAACGCAAAAATGTGTTTTTGACCGAAGCTTTTAAAAGAGGTTACTTTGAAGTTCAAGATGCGTCTTCACAATTGGTTGCTCCGTATTTAATGGTAAAACCAGGAATGAGAGTCGTTGACACCTGTGCAGGTGCTGGTGGAAAAACCTTGCATTTAGCTGCCATGATGGAAAATAAAGGGCAGATTATTGCTATGGATATTTATGCAGGGAAATTGGCGCAATTAAAAAAACGTGCCAAGCGTGCTGGAGTTCATAATGTTGACATGCGTGTAATTGAAAATACTAAAGTCATTAAAAAATTAAAAGAATCTGCAGATGCAGTTTTAATTGATGCTCCGTGTAGCGGAATTGGTGTCTTACGAAGAAACCCAGATTCTAAATGGAAATTACAACCAGAATTTTTAGACACAATTCGTGCAACACAAGCAGAAATTTTAGACAGTTATAGCCGTATGGTAAAAAAAGGTGGGAAATTGGTGTATGCCACTTGCTCTATTTTACCATCTGAAAATCAAGAACAAGTAGAAAAGTTTTTAGAATCACATCCTGATTTTTCTTTTGTGGAAGACAAAAAAGTATTGCCTTCAAAATCTGGTTTCGATGGTTTTTATATGGCTTTGCTGGAAAAGAATAAATAGTTTGTTTATCTCTCGTCAACCCGAACTTGTTTTAGGTTGACATAATCTAATGAAGCTCATATTGACAAGGTTCTGAAACAAGTTCAGAATGACGTGTTTTTTTTAATAGCAAGAGACAACCATTTTATCCAATATTATTAACAATACAAGCGAAAATAACTATGAAATAATTATTTTTGCATTTCGTAAAACACTACAAAATTCAAGTATATGATTCTTTTCTTCGGAAACCCTTCAAAAAAAGTATTTGCAGTTCAAGTTGCAAATGAGATGTCGTCTGAAAATATCAAAAAATTAAATTGGTTATTTGGCAACCAAGAACAATTACAACAAGTGTCTATCGACGCTTTTTTTGTTGGTCCACGTGCCGCTATGATTACTCCGTGGAGTACCAATGCCGTTGAAATTACTCAAAATATGGCAATTGAAGACATCATCAGAATTGAAGAATTTTATGCGTCTTCTGAGAAAAGTTCGGATTTTGATCCAATGCTTTCTCAAAAATACAGCGAATTAAATCAAGAAATATTTACAATTGATGTACTGCCAGAACCTGTTTTAGATATTGATGATATCGCTTCTTATAACAAACAAGAAGGATTGGCATTAAATGCTGAAGAAGTAGAATATTTAGAAAACCTTGCTAAAAAACTAGGAAGAAAATTAACCGATTCTGAAGTATTCGGATTCTCACAAGTAAATTCAGAACACTGTCGCCACAAGATATTTAACGGAACTTTTGTCATTGACGGAGAAGAAAAACCTTCTTCTCTTTTCAAAATGATTAAAGAGACTTCCAAACAATTTCCAAACGGAATTGTATCTGCTTATAAAGATAATGTTGCTTTTGTTAAAGGACCTAAAGTTGAGCAATTCGCTCCAAAATCTGGTGACAAACCCGACTTTTACGAAAAGAAAGAATTTGATTCTGTAATTTCTTTAAAAGCAGAAACGCACAATTTCCCAACAACTGTTGAGCCTTTTAATGGTGCTGCAACAGGTTCTGGAGGAGAAATTAGAGATAGACTTGCAGGCGGAATGGGTTCTTTACCCCTAGCCGGAACTGCCGTTTATATGACTTCATATTCACGATTGAAAAAGAATCGCCCTTGGGAAAAAGCCATGGACGAACGTGAATGGTTATATCAAACTCCGATGGATATTCTTATCAAAGCATCTAATGGTGCTTCTG
>JAGLDM010000074.1 GCA_023145595.1 Flavobacteriaceae bacterium
TTATTTGAGACGATTAAAAACGCACATCCGGTAAATAATTCTTTAAATAATGTCAATCATAATGCTGTATCTGTAAATGAATTGCGAGAAGATGTTGTGGTAGAGAGTTCGGTGATTGAGAGACAAATCATCAAAGAAAATTTCCCGAAAGAAAAAGATGGATATTTAGTAGTTGCTAAAATTATAGAGAGTTAAAATGGATTCGCAAATAAAAAAGATACACGAACAACTCGTGGCTAAGGAGATTACTTGTACCGGTTTAGTGCAAGAACGACTAAATTTATTAAAAGAAAACAAATATAACTCTGTCAATTCTTTGTTAGAAGAACATGCGTTAGATTTGGCTTCTAAGGTAGATGCTAAAATAAATAACGGAGAAGAAATTGGACTATTAGAAGGAATTCCATTCGGAATTAAAGATGTTTATATGGTTCAAGGAACTTATACAACTGCTTCTTCAGATATGTTGAAAAAATACAAGTCGGCCTATACGGCTACTGCTATTCAAAAATTATTAGATGCGGGGGCTATTCCTTTGGTGAAAGAAAACTGTGATAGTTTTGGGCATGGATCATCTAGTGAGAATACCATTTTTGGAGCGGTAAAAAATGCTGTAAATCCTGAATTGGTTGCTGGTGGTTCTAGCGGTGGTTCTGCGGTGAACGTGGCAAAAGATTACACCGTATTTTCTATTGGAGGAGATACAGGAGGTTCTATTCGTCAGCCAGCAGGATACAATAATATTTACGGATTAAAACCAACCTACGGACGAATTTCTCGTTTCGGATTGATGGCATATACTTCATCAACCGACTGTGTTGGGCCGTTGGCAAAATCGATTGAAGATATTCGAATTGTGCTGAATGTGATGAGCGGGAAAGATGTAAAAGATCAAACTACGATTTCATCAGAAGAAATAGATGAAACAGCGATTGCTGCAGATTCTAAAAAAGTAACTGTTGGCTATTTCAATAATTTTATAGAAGGTGAAGCAATTAGTGATTCGATAAAATCAGATTTTCTTCAAACGTTAGAAAAACTAAAAGCAGCCGGAATTAAGGTAAAAGAATTGGATTTCTTTGGAGGAGATACGTTGGTGTCAACATATTATACGTTGGCAATGGCGGAAACGGCATCCAATTTGTCAAGGTTAGATGGTACTAATTATGGTAACCGAATTGAAGGAGAAAATTTAATTGACACCTATGCGGTTACTCGTTCAGAAAACTTTTCAGAAGAATCAAAAAGAAGAATTGTAGGAGGAAATCAAGTGTTGTCACAAGGTTTTTCAGATGAAATTTATTTAAAAAGTTTAGCGCTGAGAGATCAGATTTCAGAAAGTTTTGAAAAAGATTTTAAGGAAGTTGATGTTGTTTTATCGCCAGTAACACCTGCAAATCCACCTAAAATAGGAGATAGTTTAAAAGATCCGCATGCCATGTATTTGTCTGATGCTTATACCGTAGGTTTTAGTTTAGGACAACTTCCTACGCTTACCGTACCTCAGGGAACAGCAACCGGATTGCAAATTACTGCTGCAAAAAACAAAGAACAAACCATATTGAAGTTTGCTAACTTCTTAAAAGATATATTGTAATGGAGTTAGATCAATTAACGGCGGCGTTAAAAGCCCATGATTTAGAATTGGTGATTGGAATAGAAACACATGTTCGATTAAATACCAAAAGTAAGTTGTTTTGTTCTTGTCCAAATCAAGAAATAGAGACTCCGAACACAAATATTTGTTCTGTTTGTACAGGTCAAATGGGTGTTTTGCCATCACTAAATAAAGAGGCGATTACCAAGGCTATTTATTTTGGAAAAGCGGTAAATTCTACATTTTCAAATGAGGTGATTTCATGGGATCGTAAACATTATGAATACCCTGATAATCCAAAGAATATTCAAATAACTCAGTTTCACAATCCGATTATTCCAGACGGACAAGTATCTTGTTTTAGGAATGATGGGTCTCGATTTACGGTGAACTTAACACAGGTGCATATTGAAGAAGATGCAGCAAAATTAATGCACGAGAAAAAAGTATCATTGGTAGATTTTAACAAAGCAGGTGTGCCGCTGATAGAAATTGTTACCACTCCGTGTATTCGTCATATTGAAGATGCCTCTACTTACGCACAGTACATTCAGCGTATTGTTCAGAATTTAAAAATATCTGAAGCGAACCTTGAAAAAGGGGAGTTTAAATCGGATGTTTCTGTGTCTTTGCGGAAAATTAGAAGTTACGATTTGAATCCGCGTACAGAAATCAAAAACTTAAATTCGTTTAAGTTTATGGTAGAATCTTTGAAGGAGGAAGTTGAAAAGCAACTCGATTATTATTTAGAGCATAAAGAATTTAGACCTGATCAAACAACGGTTTTATGGGATGCAGATTTAAAGCAAACCAAAACAATGCGTAAAAAGGAATTTGAAGCAGATTACCGTTTTATTTCTGAACCAGATTTGCCTTTTGTAAATATTAAGGATGTGGTAGAAACTGTAAAAGTAGATACAAGCACCTTACCGTATGCTGTTGAATCTATTTTGATAAAAGGAGGTGTTTTACCTCAAGACGCAAAATTCTTTACAGCAGATTCGTTGCGTTCAGAAACATTTGTTGCTATTAATGATGTGGTGAAAGAAGCATCATTTGTGGCAAAAACATTGACAAATAATATCAAAGCAGAAGACTATTCTAAAATTAAAAATATTGAAGATTTTATTGAAATTTTCAAATTATTTAAGGAAGAAAAAGTAACGGCTGTTTTAGTTCAAAACGGAATTAAATCACTGTTGGCAGATGCTAATTTTGATTATAAAAAATACTTTGGCGATAACACAATTTCTGAGGATAAAATTGCGGAAGCAATTCAAAAGGTGATTTCAGAAAACGAAGCAGTAGCGAATGATATCAAAGGGGGAAATCAAGGAAAAGCCGGAATTTTAGTTGGAAAAATTATTGCAATTATTGGAAAAGGTGCTTCTGGAAAAGTGATTAGACAAGGAATTTTAGATGCATTGGCATCTGATTCAGGAGTTCAAGAATCGAAAGTTGTAAAGCAACAAGTAGCAAGCAACAAGCAACAAACAGCAGAAGAAAAAGAAGTATTACCTCAAATTCCGATTATCATTAAAGATGATTA
>JAGLDM010000075.1 GCA_023145595.1 Flavobacteriaceae bacterium
AATAAGTATCAATAGTTACGGTTACTTTTGGATGATTTTTTATTTCTGTCCAAGCTTCTTGCATTTCTTTAGACCAGTTAATGTCATCAAAAACAAAAACAGTTTCATTTTTTACATTTTTCAAACAGAGTTCAAAGTATTCTAAAGTCGGTTTTTTTTGATGATTTCCATCAAAATACACAAAGTCATATTCTGTGTTGTTGATTTCTTGAAATAAAGTTTTCTTAAAATCTCCAACAATAATTTTGGTGTTATTTAGTTGGTGCTTTTTTAAAAGATCTTTTGCAATATTGGCTGTATTCGGGCAGCCTTCTAGCGATGTAACCTTTGTGTTTTTATTGCCCAAAGCAATACTTGCAGTACCAATACCGAGAGAAGTTCCTATTTCCAAAGCGTTGTTAGGTGCTAAATATGAAATTAACCGAATTAAGAGTTTAGATTTTTTTTTAGAAATTCCGGCGACTTTGGCAATTTTAGAAACTTGGCGCTTATTGCTTTTAAATATTTTTGAACCTTTACCAAAGTCGGTAACATTTATAAAGTCTTTTCTTTGTAATAGGTTGTTTCTAAAGTGGTTGATTCTTTTCAGTTTATCAAAATCATTTTTCTCATAAAAGCATTTCGTTATTAGATCAAAGACAAAAGGCGAATGAACGCCATGTTGATTTTTTGATCTGTAAAAAAAGGTTAAATAAGATTTTATTTGAAAAAGCATACATCTGTATATATAATTCGGTGCAAAAATAAAAGAAAAAAATTATTTTAGTAAGTGATTAAAAATTATATTTGCGGTTAACACAGTTAATTTATTGATAGATGTGCTGTAAAACCCTATAAATTAGTTTAATTCGAATGAAGAAGTTATTAGCTTATTTACTTGTTGTTATGAGTTTGTCTTCTTGTTTATCTTTAAAAAAGACCACCTATTTTCAAGGAGACCCCGAAGATAAATCTGAAATGTATAAATTAAATAATGATCCTTATAAATTGCAGGTAAATGATATCATTTCAATTCAAATAAAGTCGGAGGATCCAGAATTGGTAAGTTTGTTTGAGACATCGGAAAATTCAAGCGTAAACACTTCTTCACGTACAGGGGGTTTATACTTTCAAGGGTATTCTGTAAATCCACATGGTAATATAAGATTACCTTATATAGGTGAAATTAACGTATTAGGTTATACCACTAAAGAAGTTAGGAAAAAAGTTGAGTCAGAATTGGAAAAATTCGTAAAAAATGTTGAAGGTAGAATTTATGTGGCTGTAAAATTATCAGGAATTCAATTTTTGGTAAATGGGGAGGTAAAATCTCCAGGTGTTCAAAATCTTCTTCTGAATGAAGTTTCAATTTTAGAAGCGATTGCAAGCGCAGGTGAAATTTCAACTTTTGGAAACCGACAAAATGTTCAGATTTATCGTAAAAAATTGAATGGAGTAGAACGTTTTACAGTGGACTTAACAGATGTTGATATCTTTAACTCAGAACATTATTATATCAAACCAAACGATATTATTTATGTACCTCCTTTAAAACGTAAAAACTGGGGTATAGGAACCACCGGTTTGCAAACATTTACAACTATTGCGTCTATTTTTGCTGTGCTAACGAGTACGATTCTATTAATTAATACCTTGTAATTGATATGAATCCAAAATTTAAAATATCAACTTCACAGACCGAAGATTTAAAAGAAAATATTTCCGATATAAAAGGGTATGTCTTTCGGATTTTAACGAATTGGAAATGGTTTTTGGTAACAATTCCTATTGCGTTAGTAGTGGCTTATTATATAAATCTGTCTACCGAACGTATTTATGGTTTGAGTGCTACTATTGCTGTAAAGGATAAGCAAAACTCTTTGTTTTCTTCAGGAACCAATATCGCCTTTAATTGGGGAGGAACAAGTGATAAGGTAGAAGGAGTGAGAAGGGTATTGTCTTCTAGATCTCACAATGAAAAAGTTGTAAATGAATTGGAGTTTTATGTCAATTATTTACAAGAAGGGCAATTCAGAATCGAGGATGCCTATGGAAGAGTGCCATTTAAGGTCGAAATGTTGCCAGGACAGTTTCAACTGTTGAATACTTTAATTTATATTGATTTTATTGATAATGATAGTTTTCAGATGTCTATTGATTTTGAAGAAAGAGCCAACGGCAAGAATTTTAAATTATGATGCTAATTTAAGTTTTGTATATGACGTAGTTTCTGATCAATTTTCTCAAAAATTTAAGTTAGGAGATAAGATAAGTTTGCCGTTTTTGAATTTTTCACTAAAACCCATTGAAGGGTTTGGAAATCGCACAGGTAAATCCTTTATGATTAGATTTGACGATCGAAGTAGGGTAGTGTCTAAATATAAACGAGTACGTGCAGTTTCGATTCCGGGTACCTCGCTTCTTGATGTAGTATTAACAGGCCCTAATAAGAGTCGATTGGTAGATTATTTGAATAAATCTGTTGAAATATTAGCAGAGGATCAATTAAAGGAAAAAACAAATTATGCAAGACAGACTTTAAAATTTATAGAGGATCAATTTAAAAACACCGAAGATAGTTTAAGTACAATTGAAGGGAGTATAGGACATTTTAAGCAAAAAGAGGAAATTTACGACCTATCGGCAGAAGGTTCTCTAATATTTTCTAAAACCACAGAGTTAGATGATATCCAAACAGATTTAGTAGATAGGTTGGAATATTATACCAATCTAGAAAATTATATTAAAACCAGTCAAGACTTTACAAATATTCCAGCACCTGCAGTTATTGATGTAGAAGATTCTGCTATTAGTTCAAGTGTGGCTGCACTAACTGGATTAATTACAGAAAGAGAGAAGTTGAGCGGGAAGATTACCGCTAGTCATCCGTCATTAATTGCTTTGAATCATGATATCGCTACGACAAAAAACATACTGTTAGAAAATATTTCTTCACTTAAAAAAGTACTTCAGTTATCGGTTTCTAATGTCCAAAAACGGATAAATATATATGATGCTGAACTAAAAACATTACCCAAGAAAGAACAGAAACTGCTTAAATATCAGCGGAGGTATGCAATGACAGAAGCAAATTACATGCATTTAATGCAAAAACAGTACGAAGCCGGTATCGCTATTGCTGCGAGTATGTCAGATATTACAGTGCTAGACAAAGCTAAGGATACTGGGCAAATTTCTACCAAACCAAGAAAACCCTTCAACTATATGGTAGGTGTTTTATTGGGAATTCTATTGCCACTATTCCTTATAATCGCTATTGAGATATTAGACACTAAAATTCAGACAGTAGAACAAATTGAGAGTCAGACTTCAATTCCAGTTTTAGGAGTCGTTGGGCGAAGTACAGCAAAGAATGGTTTAGCAGTATTTTTAAATCCAAAAGCACCAGTAGCGGAATCGTTTCGTGCTTTAAGATCAAGCATTCACTTTTTGTTTGATAGAAAAAAAAGAGATAAAAGTAAAACGATAATGATTACCTCTTCCGTTAGCGGTGAAGGGAAAACATTTATTTCTATCAATATGGCTACAGTATTTGCTCTGAGTGGTAAAAAAACGGTGTTAGTAGGATTGGATTTAAGAAAGCCGAAAATATTTGGAGATTTTGATATTAGCAATGATATAGGGGTGGTAAATTATTTAAGTGGTCAAAAAACGATTGAAGAGGTGATTTTCCATTCTCAGATTGAAAACCTTGATGTAATTACTGCAGGCCCCATTCCGCCAAACCCATCAGAATTGATTATGAGTAGTGCTGCAGAAGAGTTGATGGAGTATTTGAAAGAGCACTATGATTATATTATTTTAGACACACCACCCGTTGGTTTGGTTGCAGATGCTTTTGAATTGGTTAAATATGCTGATGCTACGATTTATGTGGTAAAACAAGGGGTTACACAGAAAGGCATGTTAAAAATGATTAATGACAAGCATGCAAAAAAGGAAGTGTCTAAAATAAGTATTGTTTTAAATAACTTTAAAGTTAAATCAGAGGGCTATGGATATGGCTATGGAGGTGGCTATGGCTATGGCTATGGATATTATGAAGAAGAAGAGAAATTACCGATTTATAAGAGAATTTTTAAAAGAAAGTAAGATTTGAAGGGGAAAATAAAATTTGCGGTTGTTGGATGTGGGCATATTGGAAAGCGGCATGCAGAAATGATTGGTAGAAATAGTGAAGCGGTACTAGTTGCTCTGATTGATACAAAGTCAAAAGACTTATTAAATATAGAGCAATATGATGTTCCATTTTTTAATAGCATAGAAAGTTTTTTGAAGAGTTCTGTTGAAACAGATGTAGTTACTATTGCAACGCCTAACGGTTTTCACTCCGCACAAGCCATTCTATCTCTAGAGGCTGGAAATCATGTTGTAGTTGAAAAACCTTTAGCTCTTTCTAGGAAGGATGCTGAAGCTGTTATATTTAAATCTTTAAATGTTTCAAAACAGGTTTTTGCAGTGATGCAGAATCGGTATTCGCCACCTTCTGTGTGGATAAAAAAAGTGATTGATCAAAAATTATTAGGGACTATATATTCAGTACATATTAATAGTTTTTGGAATCGTGATGAACGCTATTATAAAAAAGATTCTTGGCATGGGAATAAAGAACTAGATGGAGGAACATTATTTACTCAGTTCTCACATTTTATAGATATTATGTATTGGCTGTTTGGTGACATAACTAATATTAAATCGGTAATGAGAGATTTTAAGCATCAGAATATGACCGATTTTGAAGATGCAGGTATTGTCAACTTTGAATTTGTAAATGGTGGTATTGGGAATTTTAATTTTTCAACAGCTGTTTGGGATGCAAATATGGAAAGTTCTATGACCATTATAGGGGAGAAGGGTGCTGTCAAAATTGGCGGACAATATATGAATGAAGTGGAATACTGTCATATTGAGAATTATGAAATGCCTGTGTTAGAAGCAACAAATCCGGGTAATGATTACGGTGCATATAAAGGGTCTGCTCAAAACCATCATTTTGTTGTTCAAAATGTTATTGATGTGTTACATAAAAACAAAGCTATTTCAACCAATGCTTTGGAAGGAATGAAAATTGTTGATATTATTGAACGTATCTATCAAAGTTCGGACTAAATGTTAACTAGGAGTCAACAGGTTTTGAAGCGAATTGTAGATATACTCTTATCCATAACAGGTATTGCATTTGCAGTAATTCCAATGATTATTTTAATCGCGATTTCCTCATTATTTACAAGGTCTTTTGGCGTGTTTTTTCAGGAGCGCGTTGGGATAAATGCAAAAACATTTACCATGTTTAAAATTAAAACCATGCGTGAATATACTGATGGATCTATAGTTTTAACTTCTTTTGGTAAGTTTTTGAGAAAAACAAAATTAGATGAGTTACCGCAGTTGTTCAACGTCTTATTTGGGAGTATGAGTATGGTTGGTCCACGACCAGATCTCAGAGGTTATGCAGATGTATTAGATGGTGATGATCGAATTATACTATCTGTAAAACCGGGGATTACTGGGCCGGCAACATTAAAATTCTCAAATGAAGAAATGCTTTTATCCGAACAAGAAAATGCTTTAGATTATAATGATACGGTTCTTTGGCCTCAAAAGGTTGAAATAAACAAAGCGTACGTTAAAAATTGGTCCTTGGCAAAAGATTTTAGTTATATCTTTAAAACGGTTCATCAAGTTTTCTCTTAATCTTAATTGAATTAATATTGGAGTAAAAATAAAAATTCGGAAACCTAATAATTTTAGATTTCCGAATTTGAATAAATTATGACTATTGATAATTATTACAATTTTAGGGTTTACTCTAAATTATCAATAACATTTTTTAATTTTTGTTGAACTTCTACAGCAATAATTCCTAAAGATTCATTTTTAACTGGACTCATAGAAGCGATTGGATCAACAGCAAAAACTTCAATAGTTCCATTTTCTAATTCTTGAACCACCACGTTACATGGTAAAAATACGCCAATTTTATCTTCTCGAGACAATACTTTATGCGCAAAATGAGGATTACAAGCACCCAAAATGGTATAGTTTTTAAAATCTACATCAATTTTGTCTTTCAACGTTTGTTTTACATCAATCGTTGTTAATACACCAAATCCTTCTTTTTTTAATTCAACGGTCACCAATTCAATGACTTCATTAAAACTTTTACCATTAATGGTTGTGTCAAAATAATAACTCATAATTATACTGTTTAGAAGTTATACTGTTTTTGTTTTTACTCAAAATTTATTTTAATCCACCAATCATTTCAGAAGGTATAACCCAAGCGTCATATTGCTCTTCGGTAACATAGCCTAATCTTACAGCTTCTTGTCGTAAAGTTGTACCGTTTTTATGTGCTGTATTTGCAATTTCAGCAGCTTTATAATACCCAATTTTGGTATTTAATGCGGTTACTAACATTAAAGAATTATTCAACAACTCTTTAATTACATCATGATTTGGTTCAATTCCAACAGCACAGTTATCATTAAAGGAAACACATGCATCTCCAATTAACTGAGCAGAAGATAAGAAGTTTGATGCCATCATTGGCTTAAATACATTCAATTCGTAGTGCCCTTGTGTTCCACCAACGCTAATTGCTACGTCATTACCCATTACTTGTGCGCAAACCATTGTTAACGCCTCGCATTGGGTAGGATTCACTTTTCCTGGCATAATAGAAGATCCTGGCTCGTTTGCAGGTATAATCAATTCTCCAATTCCAGATCTAGGGCCAGAGGCCATCATTCTAATATCATTAGCAATCTTGTTTAGAGAAACGGCTAATTGTTTTAAAGCTCCGTGAGTTTCAACAATAGCGTCATGTGCTGCAAGTGCTTCAAATTTATTTTCTGCGGTTATAAAAGGATGTCCTGTAAAATCAGCAATATACTTTGCTACTAAAACATCATATCCTTTCGGCGTATTTAATCCAGTTCCAACTGCTGTTCCACCCAAAGCTAATTCTGCTAAATGCGGGAGTGTGTTATTTAAGGCTTTAATTCCGTGGTTTAATTGAGAAACATAACCAGAGAATTCTTGACCAACCGTTAAAGGTGTAGCATCCATCAAGTGAGTACGTCCAATTTTTACAACATCTTTAAAATCGTTTGATTTTTTTTGTAAAGTATCACGTAATTTTTCAACGCCAGTAATCGTAGTTTCTACCACCATTTTATAACAAGCGATATGCATACCTGTCGGGAAGGTGTCGTTAGATGATTGTGATTTATTCACATCGTCATTTGGTTGAATGGTTTTTTCACCTTCACCAATAGTATTTCCTGCAATTTCATGAGCTCTATTCGCAATCACTTCATTTACGTTCATATTACTTTGTGTTCCAGATCCTGTTTGCCAAATTACCAAAGGGAATTGGTCATCTAGTTTACCTTCTAAAATTTCATCACAAACCTGCGCTATTAAATTTCTCTTATCATCAGTTAAAACGCCTAATTCACAATTGGTATAGGCTGCTGCTTTTTTTAAATAAGCAAATCCATATACAATCTCTAATGGCATTGAAGCTACGCTGCCAATTTTAAAATTATTGCGAGAACGCTCTGTTTGTGCTCCCCAATATTTGTCACTTGGAACTTCGATATTCCCCATGGTGTCTTTCTCTATCCTGTATTTCATATATAAAAATTTATTTGATGCAAATTTACTAAATACGTAAATAAGTTCATTGTTTTTTTGCATTTAAATAATTAAAACATAACTTAAGTTTTTAATGTTTATTGTAATCAAATAAAAAATAAATAGTATTTTTGTATAAAATGAATGTATAGTTATGGACTTTTCTCAGTTTTCTGGTTTTTTAGTTTTTTTAACCATTTTCACAATGGGATTTTGGTTAATGATTTTTTTAATTTCATTTGTAATTCCGTATTGGATTGTTGGGTATTTAAGAGAAGAGTGGAAATATAGAAAGCAAGAAAAAGAAGGTGAAGCTGTTTTAGAGGAATAGTTTCAGAATCTCATATAAAAAAACTCCGAGTACATTTGTATTCGGAGTTTTTTTATGGAGGAAATTTAAAGCATTTTACAATTACAATAAACTTTTTATACTTTCTGGAGGTCTTCCCAGTACAGCCTTTTGGTTTTTGATAACAATTGGTCTTTCTATAAGTTTTGGGAAATCGCACATTGCCTGAATGATTTGTTTGTCTGTGAGTTCTTTTCCTTTAAATTGTTCTTTCCAAATAGCCTCTCCTTTTCTCACCAATGCAAGAGGAGGTATTCCTAAAGAATCTATAATAACCGCTAATTCCTGAAAATTAGGAGGTGTGTCTAAATATTTTATGATTTCAAAATCAACTTTTGATTCCTCTAAAATTTGAAGCCCTTGTCGACTTTTACTGCAACGAGGGTTGTGGTATATTTTTATCATTTTAATTTATTTTTTCTTGTTAATTCTTTTTGTAGTAATGCAGATCTGTTTATAAAAGATAGAGGTTAAATAGAAACACCTTTTTCCTCAAGGAGTGTTTTAAGAGAAGTTTCACCTGTATAGTGAATAGCATCTATTCCATTTTTTATAGAAGCTTTAATATTTGCTAAATTATCATCAATAAAAATAGTTGTAGTTGGGTTGATGTTATATCTACTCAAGATTAGTTGGTAGATGTCATCATTAGGTTTCATTGTCTTTTCTGTTCCAGAAACCACAACGCCTTCAAAATCTTTAAAAAACGGAAATAATTCTAGTGCTTTATCCCATTTTTCACAACTCCAATTGGTGAGCGCATAAACTCTGTAATTAGGGTTGGCAATTAATTGTTGCTGAATAGCCACATTTTCTTTAAGAACACCTTTAAACATTTCTTCCCAGCGTTCATAAAATAATTCGATTTGATTTTTAAATTCAGGAAATTCGGCGATTTTTATAGCCACGGCATCTTTAATTAATCGTCCGCCATCTTGCTCAAGATTCCAACTAGAGGTGCATACATTATTCAAAAACCAATTCATCTCTTCTTCGGTTTTAAAAATTTTCTTGTATAAATTTTTCGGATCCCAATCAACGAGTACGCCGCCCAAGTCAAATATTATTGTTTCTGTTTTAGAGTTCATTTGTTGTTGTTTTTTGTCCGTTATGCATTAAAAAGGCTTTTAAAAACTCATCAATATTACCGTTCATTACGGCATCTACATTACCTGTTTCATGTCCAGTTCTAACATCTTTCACCAATTTATAGGGGTGCATTACATAATTTCGAATCTGACTTCCCCATTCAATTTTCATTTTTCCATCTTCAATATCACTTCTGGCTGCAAGTTGTTTGTTTAGTTCAATTTCATACAATTGAGAACGTAGCATTTGCATGGCTCTATCTCTATTTTCATGTTGAGAACGAGTTTCTGAACACGATATTTTTATTCCCGATGGTTTATGAGTCAATTGAACCTTCGTTTCAACCTTGTTTACATTTTGTCCACCTGCACCGCTAGAACGTGAAGTTACAATTTCTACATCTGCTGGATTTATTTTTATTTCAATAGTATCATCAACTAAAGGGTATACATAAACAGAAGCAAAACTTGTATGTCGCTTTGCATTACTATCAAAAGGAGATATTCTCACCAATCGGTGTACGCCATTTTCGCCCTTTAAATAACCAAAAGCAAAAGCGCCATCAATTTCAATAGTGGCGGTTTTAATTCCAGCAACATCACCAGATTGGTAATTTAATTCTTTAGTTTTAAATCCTTGATTATCGCTCCACATCATATACATCCGTAGTAGCATTTCTGCCCAATCACAACTTTCTGTTCCGCCTGCACCTGCAGTAACTTGTAGTACAGCACTTAAATTATCACCTTCTTCAGAAAGCATATTTCGAAACTCAATATCTTCTAAAAGCAGTATTGTTTTTTTATGCTGTTCTAAAACCTCTTCCTCGGTAGCGGCATCATCCTTATAAAATTCAAAGAGAACCTCTAAGTCTTCATTATAAGTTTTGACATTGGAATAATCTTCAATCCATTTTTTTTTGGCTCGTAAAACCTTCATAAAAGCTTCGGCTTCTTTCGGGTTATTCCAAAAATTGGGATTTACAGTATGTTCTTCATCATTGGTTATTTCTACCTTTTTTTTATCAATGTTGAGGTAAGTATGTAACTTAACAATCCTTTCAGAAATATCTCTTATATTTTCAATCGTAATCATCAAACAAAAATAAGTGATTAATTTTGATTTTAAATTTTAAATTTTGATTGATTTTGTACTTAATAAACGCGTTAAATCTGGTAGTTAATTAATAGAAGTCAATATTTTTAGTAAAATTGCGTTATCCAATTAAGGGATAATATAAAATAAGGCTGTAAATTTACAGTTGTTTACAAAACACCAATTGATAGTGTGTTATTTTTCCAAAATAAGTACGCTACAAGTGTTTAGTGAGATCTTAAA
Source organism: Flavobacteriaceae bacterium (assembly GCA_023145595.1). GTDB lineage: Bacteria > Bacteroidota > Bacteroidia > Flavobacteriales > Flavobacteriaceae > Urechidicola. The sequence goes on from JAGLDM010000075.1 coordinate 10,418, forward strand.
AAAGGTGATTGATTAATGAAATTTCTACTAAAACTTCTTCTCCTTACTTCTTTTGCTAGTTTTTCGCAGGTAGGAGGAGAGGGTGTTTATAGTTTCTTAAATGTCCCAACATCTGCTAGGCAAGCGGCATTAGGAGGAAAGGCGTTAGTTATGCACGATGATGTAAATCAGGCTCTCTGGAATCCAGCAACCATTAATTTGGAAATGAATAATCAGTTAGGGGTTAATTATCTAAATTATCTTGTAGATATAGGGTATGCCTCAACTTCATTTGCACACGTGATTAATGAAAAAATTGGTATAATTCATGGAGGGGTAACTTACGCAAACTATGGTGAGTTTATTGAAGCAGATGAGTTCGGAGTAGAGTCAGGTACCTTTAAAGCCTATGATTTGGCTATTTCTGCGGGGTATTCATATCAAATACCAGGTTCAGATTTTTATGTAGGAGCAAATGTTAAAGTAATTAATTCAGTTATTCAAAATTATTCATCTTTTGGTTTTGCAACAGATTTAGGGTTGCTTTATTCTAAGGAATCTACACCATATAAATTTACCTTTGTTATTCGGAATTTAGGAACGCAGATTACAACTTTTGATGGTACTAAAGAACAGATCCCTTTGGAAATTATGTTAGGAGGTTCTTATAGACTGGAAAATGTTCCGATAAAGGCATATTATACAATTGATAATTTACAGAAGTGGAATGTTGCAAAACCAAATCCATCTAACTCTAAAACAGATATTAGTGGAGATGTCACAGAAGAGGAAATTAGCTTTTTAGATAATACGATGCGTCATTTTGTTTTGGGGGCTGAATTATTTCCAGAGGGAGCATTTAATTTAAGATTGGGATACAATATTAGACGTGCTAAAGAATTGAAATTGTCTGAGGTTCGGACTTTTGCAGGATTCTCTTTCGGATTTGGTTTAAAAATGAAGCGGCTTAAATTTAATTACGCATTTACGAAATACCATCCAGCAGAAAACACCAGTACATTTAGTTTGCTAATAAATTTTGACGGGGAGCGGAAATAAATAAAATTTTAAATTTGATTATTTGACATTTATTTTGGTACAGTTAGAAAATATCATTAATTTTAGAGAGTTTACATCTTCATAAATTACAGGAATTAATGTTTGAAGTATTACATTGATAAAGTTCAGTATTAAAAAAAGCTAAATGAAAAAAATTACCATAACTATAGACGGATTATCATCAACAGGTAAAAGTACGCTTGCTAAGGAACTTGCTAGTAAATTACAATATGTTTATGTAGATACAGGTGCGATGTACAGAGCAGTTACCTTATTTGCAATGCAAAATAATTGTATTGATTCTGAAAAATTTAATAGTAAGTTGTTAGTAAAAAACTTACCGAAAATTCATATTCATTTTGAATTCAATGAACGTTTGGGTTATGCAGAAATATTTTTAAATAATAAAAATGTAGAGCGTGTGATTAGATCTTTAGATGTTTCACAATTAGTGAGTCAGGTTTCTGCAGTTGAAGAAGTTCGAACAAAGTTAGTTCAACAACAGCGTGAAATGAGAAAAGATAACGGAATTGTAATGGATGGACGAGATATTGGAACCGTTGTTTTTCCTGATGCAGAAATTAAGTTCTTTATGACAGCTTCTGCAGATAAAAGAGCGACAAGACGTTATAAAGAATTATTGGATAGAGGGGAAAATGTTACTTATGAACGCGTTCTTAAAAATGTTGAATCGCGAGATTATATAGATTCTACTCGTGAAATTTCTCCATTAAAAAAAGCAAAAAACTCAATAGTAATAGATAATTCAGATATGGGTTTGAAAGAGCAATTCGAAAGGATTTACAGTCTCGTGTCTTCTAGAATTTAAAGAGTGATTCCAAATTCTGTATTTCTAACTTAGCGCCTCTAACTTTGCGTTATGGTATATTTAAATACTTATGTGTTTGAATAGATATTTTCCATTTTGGATTTTTCATAACAAAATCTACAATAAGCGGAGTCATTTTATCTCTGTTACTCCATTCTGCTTGTAAATAAAGCACACAAGATTTACTCGCTTTAGACGCTTGCTCCTCAGCAAACTTGAAATCGTTTTTATTGAAAATTATGACCTTTAATTCGTGAGCCTCATCATAAATTTCTTGCAAAGGTAATTTCATTTTTTTCGGAGATAAACAAATCCAGTCCCATTTGCCAGATAGAGGATACGCACCAGAAGTTTCAATGTGAGTTTTAATTCCGTTAGCCTGTAAACTACTAGTTAGGTAACTCAAATCCCACATTAAGGGTTCGCCTCCAGTGATGACAGCAATGTTAGATTGTTTTTTTGCGTTTTCAACAATCGTTTTTGTTAATGTTGGTGGATGTAAATTTGCATCCCAACTTTCTTTAACATCACACCAATGACAACCAACATCACAGCCGCCAATTCTTATAAAATAAGCAGGTGTTCCAGTATGATTACCTTCTCCTTGAATAGTGTAGAATTCCTCCATTAGAGGAAGCATTTCACCTTGATTTACGAGTTGTTTTGTTGTTTGATCCAAAATTGAATAATATTTTACAAATGTACTACATCTTAAATCTTTACTTTAAAAGATTTGAAGTATTTTTATCGAAAATATTTTAGTTGGTTAATCGTCGAATATAAAAACATTAAATTTTATGAAAAAAATAAGCACATTAATAGGGATGCTAATTGTAATTCTTGTTTTTACACAATGTTCTAAAAACGAGTATTTAATTGAAAAAAATAAAGTAGGGTTATTGTCAAATGTTGACAAAATTGGAACTGTTGAAACTGTTTTCAAAAATGATTCTGTTGTAATATTATTAAGTGAAGGCGCAATGGGTGGCCCTGATACGAGATATATACAAGAGGAGGATGAATATAAGATTTACTCAAAAGGAGGAAAACATTTAATGACCGTTGTGCCAAAAGAGCAGTTAGATTCATCTTCTACAATAAAGTATATTGAAATATTTGATGCGCAGTTTGAAACTGAAAAAGGGCTGAATCTAAATTCAACTTTTAAAGATATTAATTTGAATTATCACATTGATAGAATAGAAACTTCAATATCTTCTGCAACTTTATATATTGATGAGTTAAATATTACAATTGCGGTTGACAAGTCAGGATTGGGGATAGATGAATTTAGTAGGGAAGAGGTGAAAATTGAACAGATTCCTGATTTGACTCGAATTAAATACTTTACTATTTGGTTTGATTAATAGTGCTGAATTTTCGTTTTTGTAAATTAGAAATCTAAGGAAAATCCTAAAAATTAAATTACTTTATATTTGGTTTTCCTGTCAGGCTTCCATGGTGGAGTTCTGATGGTAGACAAAACTATAAAACAAGTGTAGAAGGAAGTTGCTTTGGTTATTTCCTAAAGCGGCATAGCAATTTTACTTTCTACTACAAGCCAACAACGTATTTTTTAAAAGCATAGCAATAGTCATAGGTCCTACACCTCCAGGAACAGGAGTAATAAATGCTGATTTCTTACTCACACTTTCAAAATGAACATCACCTGCTAATCTGAATCCGCGTTTTTTAGTTGCATCATCAACTCGTGTAATTCCAACATCGATAATTGTTACACCATCTTTTACCATGTCACCAGTTAAAAATTCAGGAATTCCTAAAGCAGCAACAATAATATCTGCACTCTGAGTAAGTTCTGATAAATTTTTAGTTCGGCTATGCGCAACAGTCACCGTAGCATCTCCAGCCTTTCTTTTCTGGCTCATTAAAATACTCATTGGTCTGCCAACAATATGACTTCTACCAATTACAACCACGTTTTTTCCTGATGTTTCTACATTGTAACGTTCTAGTAATTCCATGATGCCAAACGGAGTAGCAGGTAAGAATGTTGGAAGGTCTAATGCCATTCTACCAACGTTTTCTGGGTGAAATCCATCAACATCTTTATCAGGATTTACCGCCATCAATACTTTTTGTTCATCGATGTGTTTTGGTAAAGGTAATTGAACAATGAAACCGTCAATATCATCGTTGGTATTTAATAATTCAATTTGTTTCAGTAGTTCTTCTTCTGAAGTTTCTTCTGGTAAATCAATTAAAGTTGAATTAAACCCAACCAATTCACAAGCCTTCACTTTTGCACCAACATAGGTCATGCTTGCACCATCGGTACCAACCAAAACGGCTGCTAAATGTGGTGTTTTATTATTCTGTGCTTTAAGTTCTTTAACCGCTTTTGCGATTTCTAATTTAATGTCTTGTGATGTTTTTTTACCGTCTAGAATCGTCATATTTTTTAGTTTTCAGTCTCAGTCTCAGTTCAAATTAACTCCGAATTTATTTGGATTGTTAATCATATAGTTTATTAATTTTCCAATTTCAATTCCTTTTTTCACACATTCATTGTGAAATTCTTCATTTATATATTTACATGCTAACGCATAATCTAACCAGGTACTCGTTTCAGAGTTTTCACCATCCGCATCAGTAAGTTTGCTAATAAAGTGTTTTGAATATCTTCTTTATCTATAGGATTCAGCAATATTAGCAGAAACGGAACGCGAACTTCTTCTGATTTGATCCGTTAATGAATATCTTTCTTCTTTTGGAAATGATTTTGTAATTTCAAAAATAGACATTGCTAATTCAAAAGATTTCTGATAAGCAATTAATTTTTTAAAATCCATATTTTTAAATTTAATACCAAGCACAACTGTCAACTGCGACTGAGTACGGCAAACTGCGACTGTCAACTGAAGACTAAACACTGCCAACTAAATATTATCCACCCATTCCTTTCATCATCTGCATCATTTTCTGTCCGCCGCCGCCTTGCATCATCTTCATCATTTTACTCATTTGATTGAATTGCTTCATCAACTGATTTACTTCTTGAATAGTGGTTCCAGATCCTTTTGCAATCCGTTTTTTTCTGCTTGAATTTATGCTAGTAGGTGTGCTTCTTTCCTTAGGAGTCATAGAATTAATAATAGCTTCAATTCCGTTAAAAGCATCATCGTCAATATCAACATCTTTCAGCGCTTTACCAGCACCAGGAATCATTCCGACTAAGTCTTTCATGTTTCCCATCTTTTTGATTTGCTGAATTTGTTTTAAGAAATCATCAAAACCAAACTGATTTTTTGCAATCTTCTTTTGAATCTTACGAGCCTCTTCTTCATCGTATTGTTCTTGAGCGCGTTCTACTAATGAAACAACATCACCCATTCCCAAAATACGTTCCGCCATACGATCGGGATGGAAAATATCAATCGCCTCCATCTTTTCACCAGTACCGATAAACTTAATTGGTTTATCAACAACCGATTTTATGGATAGGGCTGCACCACCTCTGGTATCACCGTCTAATTTGGTAAGTATAACTCCGTCAAAATTTAATATGTCATTAAAAGCTTTTGCAGTATTCACAGCATCTTGACCAGTCATAGAATCTACAACAAACAAAGTTTCTTGCGGATTTACAGCCTTATGAATGTTAGAAATTTCATTCATCATTTCTTCATCCACAGCCAAACGACCAGCTGTATCAATAATCACAACATTTTTACCTGTTGCTTTTGCGTGTTTGATTGCATTTTGTGAAATTTCTACCGGATTTTGATTTCCGACTTCCGCATAAACTTCAACACCAATCTGTTCACCAACTACTTGTAATTGATTAATTGCTGCAGGTCTATAGACATCACAACCAACTAATAAAACATTTTTAGATTTTTTGGTTTTTAAGAAATTCGCTAGTTTTCCAGAAAAAGTTGTCTTACCAGAACCTTGTAAACCAGACATTAGAATTACTGTAGGAGAACCGCCTAAATTAATTCCAACCGTTTCACCACCCATCAATTCGGTCAATTCGTCTTTAACGATTTTGACCATTAATTGACCCGGATTTAAGGTTGTTAATACATCTTGACCTATTGCTTTTTCTTTTACGCGTTTCGTAAAATCTTTGGCAATTTTAAAGTTAACATCGGCATCTAAGAGTGCGCGTCTAACTTCTTTTAAGGTTTCTGCTACGTTTACTTCTGTAATACTTCCGTGTCCTTTTAGAACGTGGAATGCTTTGTCTAACTTATCACTTAAATTATTGAACATAAATCTTTCATCAAATTTTTAGAACGACAAAGATACTTAAAAAGTTAGAATTTAGAAGAAGGAAGTTAAAAGGAATATCTGAGATTTTTAGATTACTTCGAGTTTTTAGATTTTACAAATTTAATTGAAGTTGTGTTTATACAATATCGTTTTCCAGTAGTATCTTTTGGGCCATCATCGAAAATATGACCTAAATGACTATCACAGGCTTTACAGGTGATTTCTGTACGAACCATTCCGTGACTTAAATCAACAGTTTGTTGAACAGTTCCTTCTATTGCGTCGTCAAAAGAAGGCCATCCACAATGACTTTCATACTTGGTGTTGGATTCAAATAGTTGGGTTCCACAAGCGGCACAAACATAAGTTCCTTTTTCAAAATGTTTTGTGTAGCCTTCGTCACTCGCACGGTCGGTTCCTTTTTCTCTGAGAACAAAATATTCTTGTGAACTCAAGGTCTCTTTCCATTCTGTATCGGATTTTTTCATTGAATTATTATTTGAAGTTGGTTTTTGAGCAAAACTAAAATTACTTATGGCTAGGGTTGTTATCAATGTTAAAATTATGTTTTTCATTTAGAATATTTAAACGTTTACAAGATACAAATATTTACCTTTGTCGATATTTTACTAAAATTTTACATGTAATATTCATTAAATATTCATTAAATTTGAAGTAATAAGTAATTAGAACTTATACCAAAATAAAAGAAGTGTCTTTTGCAATAATTATATATAGTTGTAGCATTGGTTTAGAAGTAAATTAGAAAAATGATAAGGAGTGATTTTATTATTGTTGGAGGTGGAATTGTAGGTCTTGCAACGGCTTATAAATTACAACTAAAATTTCCGCAAAAAACCATTTTGATTTTAGAAAAAGAATCAGAAATTGGAATGCACCAAACAGGGAGAAATTCTGGAGTAATTCACTCAGGAATTTATTATACGCCAAATTCATATAAGGCTAAAAACTGTAAAGACGGAAGAGAGCAATTGGTTGATTTTTCGAAACAATTTGGAGTTAAATTTGAAACCTGTGGAAAAATTATTGTAGCCACTTCAGAAGAAGAAATCCCGATTTTAGATACAATATTTGAAAAGGGAATTGAAAATAAAACTCCAGGTATTCAATTTTTAAATTCAGAAGAAATTAAAGAAAAAGAGCCATTTATAGAAGGTCTTAAAGCAATTTGGGTACCTACTGCAGGTATTATAGATTATGTAGGTTTGTGTCATCAATTTATAAAAGAAATTGAGAAAATAAATCCATTGAGTAAATGTATCCTCAATTGTACAGTTAAGGAAGTGTCAACAGATAATTTGGTTACTTCTAAAGGTGATTATTCTGCGGAGAAATTTATTTTCTGTACAGGATTGTTCGCAGATCGAATAGCCAAGAAAGATCAGGTTCAAACAGACCTACAGATCGTTGGTTTTAGAGGTGACTATTATGAAATGACAGAGGCTTCTAAATCTAAAATAAAGAATTTAGTATATCCTGTTCCAGATCCAAAATTCCCGTTTTTAGGCGTTCATTTTACCCCTATGGTTGATGGACGTGTTGAATGTGGACCAAATGCCGTATTTTCGTTTAAGCGTGAAGGATATACAACAACAAGCTTTAGTTTTAAAGATAGTTTTGAGGCCTTAACTTACAAGGGAACTTGGAAATTGTTTTTTAAACATTGGAGAAAAGGGCTAGACGAATACAAGCGTGCTTTTTCAAAAAGACTTTTTGTAAAAGAACTACAACGTATGATGCCAAGTATCAATATAAATGATGTGCAGCCAGCGAGGTCTGGAGTTCGTGCGCAAGCATTAGGGATTAACGGAGATTTAATAGATGATTTTAAAATTTCAGAAAAAGGTAATAGTATTCATGTGCTGAACGCACCATCTCCTGCTGCAACTTCTTGTTTGGCTATTGCCGATGAGATTATTAGTGTAATTTAAATATAGATATTATGAGGAAAATTATTTGTACTATTTTGTTATTGACTTTGGTGATGAATGTAAATGCTCAGAATGAAACGCTGTTTTTTGATGTGGTTCACAAAGGGGAAAACATAGGTTCTTTAAAAACCGAAAAATCAACGGATGGCAATAATGTTCACTATGTTAGTAGTACTATAATAGAGTTCCATATGTTTACTACTATTGAAATTATTTTCAATTATGATGTGAGTTACCAGAATAATGTGATGAGTAAATCTGCTGTAAAAGTAAAGGTTCATGGGCATCTTAAAACAGATGTGAAGACCGAAAAAGTAGGAGGTCAATATGTTTACTATTCTGATGGAGAAATACAAAGTAGGATGTCAGGGGAGATCGTTCATAGTCTTGAAAGGATGTTTTTTGAAGAGCCTGTAAATGTTTCGAAAGTTTATGCGGAAGAGCATGGTGTATTTCATGATTTAAAAAGAGTAAGAGATCATGTTTATTTAAAGACAACACCTGAAGG
>JAGLDM010000076.1 GCA_023145595.1 Flavobacteriaceae bacterium
TTGTGGAGCCATTTCTATACTCAAAATTCCACCAAACGAGTCACCATCTTTAATATCTAAAGAGAAATTAGAATAATAATTACTTTCACCACTAAAAGTGTATCCGTAAATTGGAGTGATTTCTACGGATTGTGCCTTGCTTGGAATAGCAAATACGAGCACAATAAGAAATAGTATGTTTTTCATAATCTACTATTTTTTTAAAGTGTATAATTCTTCTAATAAGCTAATTCTAATTAAATCAGACAAGTAGCGTTCTAATTGATAAAATTGAAGCGCAACCACTGGGTCTGTTTTATTTTTTATTTTCTTGTAATAGCCGTCTATGAGTTTATCTGATTTTTTCCTTAAAGAAATCCCGTCTTTCATGATCCCGTCTGCATTTTCGTGTGCTATTTCACCATAATCACTTACATATTTATTAAGCATATCGAATCTCTCTTTACCTAATTCGTTTCTTTTCACTTCATAAGTGTCATAGAGTTCCCAAAAAGCGACTTTTTGATCATCATCAAGTTCAACAAAAGAAGTAACTAATTCTTTTTTCTCCATTCCATAAACAGATTGAATCAGGTCAATTTCATTTTGGGAAGATTGAGAGAAGCCGGTTAAAGAACAAAGGATTGCAATAAGAAATACGCTAATTTTTTTCATAATATTAAGATTTAAAATGACAAATATAATTGTTGTTCTCAATTTAAGAGATATAAAGATACTATAAAATATTTGGAATTGTTGGCGTTCATTTAATGAATTGGTAGATTCAACTGGCAAAAGCAACTTTTTTGTTTACAAATTTATAAAATAGGTTTTTAAGGTTGTCATAATTTATCAGCTAAAGGAATCCAGCGAGCCTTAAGGTTTGGCGTTTTCATGTCTTTGTCTAACGGATACATAGGTCTAATAATTCTTTTATGACCTAGCCGCTCTATGTCTTGGTCTACGCCACCTGGGGTAAGTGCCATCATCCAATCAGTTTTCATGTTATAAAGTTCAGGAGACAAAGAGCCAATTTTAACAATCACAATGTCTGCTTTTCGTGGTACTAAACCCAAATGTGTAAAGTCTTTTTCTTTGCGATAGGGCTTTTTCTTTTTTGTAACGATTACAAACATGCTCCCTGTTTTTACTACAACTTCTGTTTCTGCATCTTTATCTCCATGCTCTATGGCTAAAATGGTTCCTTTTAACTCAACAGGAGGAGCAAAACGTGCGTCTATTTGCGCACCAACAAGTCCTTTGATTTCTTTGCCAATTCCTAATTTAACTGCTTCGTCTATAAAGTCAGCTCCAGGGATAGAGGCGTAAATTAAGGTAGGGCCATTATCATGCTTAAACTCTTTTATATCTAATAATTCTTTTAATGTCCAAGTTACATCGCCAGCACCTCCTGCAGTAGGATTATCCCCCAGATCACTAATCATGAACGGATGTTTGTCGCTTTTAACGGCTTTGTCTAGTGCTTTGTTAAAGGTTTCTGTTGGGGCAACAAATTCGAATTTGCTTCTTACGCTCCAAAAATAATTAGCTAGATTTTCTGCGGTCATTCGTACTTTTTCTTTATCATCGCCAGTAACCATAACTACAGCGTGGTTTCTTGGTTCATCTGCCCAAGCATATCCAATCCAAATGGCAGCATCAACAACACCTTTTTGATTTGCGGCAGGGGCAACTTTTGCATATAAGCTTTTTCCAGGCTCTACACGTGTGCTGGTCTTTTCGCTAGGCAGTAAAATAGGTACTGGAATATATGCCTTGTATGCCGGTTTTCCGAGTCCTTTTTCTAAGCGTTCTAACAAATTGTCTACCGCTCTTTTTTTAGATTTCATAGAACCTTTATGAGGTGCCATACGATGGCAAGTAATTAAATCGGTGTTTTTTGCCAGTCTTTTAGATACGTTTCCGTTTAAATCCATACAAGTAGAAATAAGGGTTTTTGTTCCCACAACTTCACGTATTTTTATAATTAAATCCCCTTCAGGATCATCTAATCCAACAACGCTCATCGCTCCATGAATATCGAAAAACAACCCGTCATACGGCAAATTCTTTTTTAATCGTGTTAATAATTTATTTACTAAGGAATTATAAGCTTCACGAGTTACAGTACCGCCAGGTAAGGCATGTCCTTTTAGGGTTGGAAACCACACTGCCCGATTTCTTTCAGCAGAATTATGTGACATAAATGGGTAATATGAAAACACCGCATTGCCGGTTTTTACATGGAAAGCTTCTTCCGTAGTTCTTGCTGGAGAAAAGGTGCTAGATTCAATGGAAATTCCGGCAATAGCGATCCTTGGTAGTTTTTTAGGTTGATTCTTAGAATCTTTTTTAGGAATTCTTTTTTCTACCCCTTCTACCCCTTCTTCTACTACTTTTTCTTCTGCACCTTCTACTTCTACTTCTTTAGGATTATCTGTAGGTTCTCCTTTAGGAATCTCTGTAGGTTCATCTTTTATAGGTGTGGGAATCTTAGGGTCTGTTTTGCATGCAGAAAAACAAACTAAAATTAATGTTGTAAGTGCTATTTTAAAAAAAACAGAAGATTTTATTATAGTTCTATTCATGATAAATTATTTGGTCTTGGTCAAAAGATTTTACTGCAATATAACGGTTGGGCTATGCTTAGTTGCGACAATTTAGCACTTAACTTTATAAGTACAAAACCAA
>JAGLDM010000077.1 GCA_023145595.1 Flavobacteriaceae bacterium
ATTTCACCCAATTTAGAAAGTCTAGATTGAAACACCAATGCAAACCTATCTTTATGCTCTCCCGACTCTAGCGGAAGTTCAAAAGTAGTATTTCTAATGTCATAGGTTTCGCCATCATTATAATAATCTTTGATATAGATCTCAACATTATCCGAAATGTTTTCTAAATCATCAATCATAAATTTCTGAATACCTCCATTGTTATTTTCATCTATAAAGACCGTAATAGGAATTTCTCTATCTTCTCTATATTCTCCAAAAGCTTGTATTACAAAATTCTCTCCTTCTTGTATAAAGAAAGCATCATTTGGCAATAAATCACCTGCTCTACCATCATACAAAGGATCTATTCCATCTGTTGGCCCTTCAAAGAACGCTGCTAAAACCTGTCTGTGATACCCCTCTGGAGATTCAAAGCCTAAACGAATTCGCATTGTTTTACCAACTTCTTTTGCGTCTATATTTTTTTTGGTTTTTGATCCTTTAATGAACACTGAAGAAGCACCTCCTTGTCCTATTTCTCTTTTAAATGTACGTTGCGAGTTTTTAAAGACTACTCCTCCTCCTGCTGCACTAGATTTCACAAAAAACCCTTGACCAACTGGCACATAGGCTCCTGGTATATTTCTTGGGCCTCCTGCGGCTACTAAATCAGGGTGTGAAACCGCTGGAACTCCATTCCCTACTTTTCTAATAGCATAACCTCCTTGATATTTTGCCCATACATGAGTACCGTTTGACCAATGCTCCCAAAAATAAAGTGCTTTATCTGTTGAATTTTGATTGTCTTCAATAAACATATCTGCATCTAAAGCAGATGGAAATGGATTTCCTGTTAATGAAATAAACGGAGTAGGATTCGCAGTAAATGTTGTATGAAGCATAGATGTACCTACAACTCCAAAAGGAGCATTATTTGGCCTTCCTCTATACACATAATTCTGATATTCTGTACTCAAAGAAACAGAACCTTTTGCATCAGTCCCTTTCATGGTATATCCTTCGGTTGGACTGATTGTTTTTGTATTTTTCCCTAAAAACTCCCATTCAGTATTAGAATACGGACTGTTTACAAGTTTCCAGAGCCAAGCGCTCGCTACTTTTAAAGATGATCCTGCTACTCCATCGGCATGATAATAATCAGTATCATCTCCAAAATCTATTGCTTGTGGAGTTGTAGTCGTACCATCCCATAAGATTTCTTCAATCATTACTAGGTTATTATTTACACCGCCTCCGATTTTACTTACAGGTGATGACCAATAATTATACGCAAAACTGTTCTTAATCCCTTGTTGGTCTCTTTCTATAAAACCAGTACTCTTTGGATCTAACATACTTCCATAATGTTGATCTTGATCATATGCTTTCTGTAGCAATTGTGATTCTCCTACCAAATCAATACTTCCATCTAATTTTAAATAATTTGTTACCCATAAGTTTCGTCCTGGATTGTTTTCATCTTCAGCAAAATCTGGATCCATAATGATTAACTCACCTGCTGAATTAACTACCAATCCTGAAACGATAATGTCCTTATCTCCTGAACTTACATTATCATCTATTTCAACAATATTCCAATATATAACATCCCCATTAACTCCTAAAGTATTTGGTGGGTTCAAATCCTGATAGCCTTCCCAGATATTACTCGTACCCCATTGACCTGAAGCACTAGTTGTATATGGCAATGGCGTAGATTCTCTTTGAAAAGTAAGGCTGTTCATGTTGAGTAAGCTTCCCTGTGAACCAGACATACCTGCTAAAATCCCTCCTGACACATCTGTACCTTGATTCATTTGATAGTACCCATGCAACTCGCTCCATGACAAATCGTGAACTGGAATTGGAATAGTGGAGCCATAGACCACACCTCCATTATCTTCAATTTCCTGATTCATCATTTCTCTAATCTGCTGTTTTGTAAGTGCTACACCCCAAATACGAAGTTCATCAACACTCCCATTAAATAAATTTACAGGTGTTCTTCCTGAGTCATACATCCCTCCCAATAAAAAATGAGCAGTATTGGCAAGTGGCTCTGCACCAGACTCTGAATTATTCATCTCCATTCCATCAAAATATAATACATAATCACCTCCATCAAAAGTTACCGCTATGTGATACCACCTATTAGGTGTAACACCTGCTGCCGATACAACTTTTTTATTGTTTGAATAAAATGAAATTTCATCGTTTATATATCTTAAGTCATATCCTTTAGTTGGGTCATTAACATCTTTTTTAGAAAAAATTGTTTTTGTAAACCCATCACTTACATTTGGTTTTATCCATATTTCAAAACTAAAATTGGGTAGTGCATCAAAATTATTTGAAAAGCTTACGGCATCATCAACTCCATCAAAAGAAATACCGGGACAGGCTGCAAACGTAACCGGAACAGATGACGTACAAGTGGTAGGGGTGCTTAAAGTCCAAGTCAACTCGTATGTTTCTCCACTCATCCCTGTAAAAGTAGAAGTAGGACTCGTAGCATCAGAAAAACTATAACTACCTATATTACTAACTTCTTGACCAGATGTTACAGTCCATAGCCCTATAGTTCCTTCGCTAAGAGGGACGGCCAAAAGATCAACTGTTGTGTCTGAACAATCCGTTGGTGATGGTGGTGCAATTACACTAACAGCATTCATTTCTGCAATTATTAAATCTACCGTATCAAATGCCTTACAGCTGCCAACAACACTACCATCAGTATATGTTAAAGTTACCGTTCCAGAATCTCCCGCCCCAATCGTATAAATTGCGGTTGGACTACTAGCATCATCAAAACTTCCTGTTCCTCCACTCCAAGTACCAGTAACTGCTACAGGTAATGTACCCGCCATAGTAACTGGAACATTTGAGCAGGTTGCGATATCTGGACCTGCAGAGATTTCCTCGGAAACGGTTATGACACCTGATATTGTTTCCGTATCACCACATGGACTTGTAGTTTCAATAGTATAAGGAAACGTTCCTGCTGTTGTTGGAATCCCTGATAGAGTAAAAATTCCATCTATATAAGAAGTTGTAATCCATGCAGGACTTGCAGTAAACACTGGATCGGCTGTTCCATGTCCTGACGCCTGAAACGTAATTTCATCCATTTCAAGACCCATGCAAACTTCGACATCTTTTCCAGAAGGTGAAGTAGGATATATTACTTGTCCAATGGCTCCAAATGAGATATCATCTAAGCCATAGTCATTACCTTTGCTTGCTATTTTATGGTTAAGAATCGAAAATGTAATAGTGCCCGACGTAGGAGCAGTCCAATTATGAGACACTCGCAGATAGTTGGAGGGTTTGATCTCACTGATTCTTGTTGCTACATCGTTATTATACATATT
>JAGLDM010000078.1 GCA_023145595.1 Flavobacteriaceae bacterium
TTTCTGTTTTTCTAAAATCTAATAGTTCATTGATTAAATTAAGTAATCGCTCCGTGTTTTTTTGCATTACTGAAAGGTTTTGAGCAATCGTTTTTGAGTCAAGTGTTTTATTCTTTAATAGTTTGTCTAAAGGAATTTTAATTAAGGTTAAAGGTGTTTTAATCTCATGAGCAACATTTGTGAAAAATTCTATTTTTGCTTGATAAATATCTTTCTCTTTTTGAATATTTAATTGTGCTAAATTTCGTTGACTTTTCTTTTTTTCTGCATTGATATTTCTCGTCAAAATAAAATACAGAAATGATATGAAGGCTAAGAAATAAATTAGATAGGCATAAGTGCTAGCCCAATAAGGAGCAGAAATTTTGATGATTAATGGTTTTGTTTCACTCCAAATACCATTGGTGTTTAAAGATTTGACTTTAAACACATAATTACCTGGGTTTAACTGACTAAAAGAAACGTTGTTGTTTGTCCCTAAATTGATCCAATCGTTGCTTAGTCCTTTAAATTTATACCAATATTTAGTTGTTTTTGGAGCATTATAATTTAGAGAAGCAAATTCAAAATTTAGTGATGATTGTTGGTAAGTAAGTTCAATAGTATTTAAATAGGGTATTGCTTTTTCATTTAATTGTTGACGTCTTATATCTTTATTATTGATTTGAATATTCGTTAAAAATACAGGTGTTTTGTAATTGTATTTTTTAAAATCTTTTGGATTAAAACGAATCATTCCGTTTAAATTTCCAAAATACAGATCACCATTGTTATTTTTAAAAGCAGAATTGTAATTAAACTGATTACTCAATAAACCATCATCTGTAGTATAAATTTGTAGAATGCTATCTTTTTTAACATCATAATTTACGAGCCCACTTGATGTAGAAATCCATAAGTTATTTTGAAAGTCTTGAAGTATTGAATAAGATACATTACTAGGCAACCCATTTTTAGTACTCAAAACTTTAAATTCCTTTGCCCCTTTTTTTAAAACATTCAATCCATCTTCAGTAGTGACCCAGATATTATGAGCAGCATCCATAAAAATTGAATTGATCGAATTACTACTGATACGATTACTTTTAGTAGTATTATCATTTTTATATGTTTTTTTTAGTTTCGTTTTAGGGTGGTAATAAAACAATCCATTTAGGTAGGATCCTACCCAGAAACCACCATCAGGGTCTTCCAAAAAAGAAGTGTAATGTAGTTCTTGGCTAAAGCCCTTTAATGGTTTGAAATCATCAAGAATCGGATTGTAAAGATAAATACCGTGAGCAGTTGTCGTAATCAAACTATCTTTACTTGTATTATAAAAACTAAATATAAAGTTACTGTCTAAGTTGTTATTAGAGGCTGTATAGTGTTTGATAACTTCTTCGGTCTCTTCATTCATTACGTCTATACCATGTTCAAATGTTCCAATCCAAACCTTGCCATTTCTTGGTAGCACACCATGTATATTATAGTGAGATAAACTCTGACGTTTATTCGTTGGTTTAAATTGTTTGAAATGACCATTTTTTGGTGTAAAATTATAAACCCCTCCATCTTCAGTGCCTATCCATAAATTATCTTTAGATCCTTTATGGATTTCCCTAATTACGTTACTATTTAAAGAGTTTTTTTTATTTGATGAATAATACTTTTTAAATTGATTGTATTTTTCTTGGTAATAATTTACACCTCCAAAATATGTTCCAAGCCATATATCATTTACTTTGTCTATAGTAATTGAATAAATTGCGTTGTCCGAAATTGTATAGGGATCGGTATTTTCTTTTTTTAAATGGATACTTTTTTTGGTTTTAAAATCATAAATAAACACCCCTGATTCTGTTCCGACCCAAAGATTCTTGTCTCTATCTTGTGAGAAAACTCTTACATATAGGTTTTTATTGGAAGAAATAGAAACTTTTTGCAGCGCCTTATTCTTTATATTGTAAGAAAAAACTCCATGATTTTGTGTTCCAATCATTATCGTATTGTCATTGAGTGCATAAATTGTGTTTATGGTAAATAAAGGGTTTTCAACGCCTTTAAGGTTTAAGATAACGGGCTCAAAACTGAAACTTTCTTTGGAATAATGATAGATATTCGTGTTGGATGATGCCCATATTTCGCCAGAAGGAGTATTTGTAATTGAATATATTGGTAAATCTATAGTTGTTGTTGTTTTCTTTTCAACATTGTATTTGTAAACATTATTACCAGTAGTAAACCAAAGGTTATTTTCGTTGTCATTGGTAATGTCAAATATTCTATTCGTTACTACTTGATTAAGAGTTGTAAAACGATCATGTTCCTTATCAAATTTATATAAGCCACTGTTGGTACCCACCCAAATTACACCTTGGTATTCATGTAAAGAATGAACATAGTTATTTCCCAAAGAATTTGGGTTTTCTGAATCATGTATATAGGTTTTAAAGTTATATCCATCAAAACGGTTTAAGCCATCTTTTGTTCCAAACCAAAGAAACCCATCAGAATCTTGTAGAGAACTCAAAACGGTATTATTTGAAAGTCCTTGCTCTACTTTATGATGCTGAAAATAATAGTCTTGCGCAAAACTAAACTGAAAAAACAATAGTATTAAAAGACTAAGTAAGGTAGGTTTCAAATTCATTGTAGCAAGATATTATTTTTTTTTCAAACTAACATACACAGTTTCATTTATACCTGGGCAAACTTATACTCTTTAAAAAAAGTAAACCCTGACACGAATTTCACCGAAGTATATTACAGAATGAGAAAAGTCTAAAGATTTTATAAAATTAGTGGATATTCGTGAAATCCGTGTCTCAATGTATAAGTCTGAGTTTTCCTGGGTCATTTATCCTCCTTTTGAAGCATGTCTCTTTTAAACTAGTAAATAACTGAAAAAACATATTTCTCTAGAAAAAGTTTTAAAAATAATATTTTATTGAACTATGATATAGAGATTGAATATTTTATTAGCATGTTTTAGAGCATTGCTAAAAAGAGGACCTAATGTTTTTTAACATCTCAACATCAACAAGAGCTTGCGTGTCATTATCTTTTAACTTGACGTTAAAATGATTATTTTCAATTGTTTAACTAAACCTATCTAATGTGCAAATCGTGTCATTTGTCATCATTTTGATTCAAGTTGGTTTTTTAATAGCGATTATTTGCTGCTAGACTGATTTTGATGACAAAAAGGGATAGAATGGTTAAGCCTTCAGAAAGATGTTTTGTTGTTTTGGAATAGATTAGGAAGTGAAGTGTCATTTTTTCACAGCTTACTTAACCTAATTTAACTTAACATTTATTAAAAAAATGAAAAACAATGAGAAAAATTAATCAATTAATTAAAAAGGAATTTATTTTACTTCTTTTTATGGCTGTATTTAGCAATTATTCTTATTCACAGAATATGCAGAACATAGAAGGGCAAGTAATTGATGCGTCGGATGGGCTTCCAATTCCAGCCGCAAGTGTACTTATTAAAAATTCAACAACGGGAACGGAAGCTGATTTTGATGGAAACTTTAACCTTATGGTTATGTCAGATGACGTTTTGGTGATAAGTAGCATGGGTTACTTAACTATAGAGGTGAACGTTTTAGATCAAAAAACAATAACGATTTCTTTAAAGGAGGACGTTTCTACTTTAGATGAAGTTGTTATAGTTGGTTATGGTTCACAGAAAAAATCAAATATAACAGGATCTGTTGCAATTATAGATATGGATGCTTTACCAGTAAAGTCTCCAACAACTATAGCGCAAACCCTTCAGGGATCAGCGCCTGGTGTTCAGGTTTCAAACAGCGGTGCTCCTGGTAGTGCACCATTAA
>JAGLDM010000079.1 GCA_023145595.1 Flavobacteriaceae bacterium
TGGAATGGTTTGAAAATCATGGTGTGCCCCTTAAAATAGAAGAAGATAATCGTATTTTTCCAGAATCAAATTCTTCTCAAAGTATTATTGATTGTTTTACAACAGCAGCAGAAAATGCGGGTGTAAAAGTTTTGCTGAATCAGAATGTGAATTCAGTAGTTGAAAAAGGAGAACAATTTGAAATTATTACTTCAGAAGAAACTTTTGTTGCCGATAAATTATTGATTGCAGCGGGGAGTAATCCTAAAATTTGGGAATTAGCAAAATCTTTAGGGCATACCATTGTAGAGCCCGTTTCGTCTCTGTTTACATTCAATATTAATGACAAACGAATAAAAGAAATTCCCGGAATTTCTGTTCCGAATGCAATTGTTAAAATTGTAGGAGAAAAATTAGAATCTAGCGGGCCATTGTTAATTACTCATTGGGGATTAAGCGGTCCAGCTATTTTGAAATTGTCAGCCTTTGGAGCTCGAATTTTAGCAGATAAAAATTATCAATACAATATAGAGGTCAATTGGTTGTCTAAATCAAACGAAAAAGTGTTACGTATTTTAAAATCAATCAAAGAAAAAGAGTCTAAAAAACAGGTGATTGTACAGATCTCAATTTACGGATATGCCAAAACGATTGTGGGAGCGATTAGTCTTGGCAAGTGATATTCGGTTTGATGCGCGTTGGGCAGATTTGAGCAATAAACATCTTCAGTATTTGGCAGATCAACTTACAAAATGCCAATTTAATGCGAATGGTAAAAGCACTTTTAAAGATGAATTTGTTACTTCTGGCGGTATCAGTTTAAAAGAAATAGACTTTAAACGTTTTGAAAGTCGCATTCATAAAAACTTATTTTTTGCAGGTGAAATATTGGATATTGACGCTGTAACAGGCGGATTCAATTTTCAAAATGCCTGGACTGGAGGGTTTATTTCGGGGAACGCAATGGCGAAGGATTAAGCCATTCAGCAATTCTGTAGTTTTACATTTCTTGCTAGGGTTTTTATTATTAGGTTATTTGTTGACTTCAATTTTATTACCGTCAACATCGTATCCAGGTTGATTTGCTAAATAATTAAATTTATAAACCCCTGCAAGTATTATAATAATGATGATAGTAACAACGCTAATTAGTATCCATTTTACAGCCTTCTTCATATTTATTTGTTTATAAGTTTAAATTTAATAAAAATATTTTTAATGCGTTTGCCCTGAATCTGGGGCCGCTAAAGGTCATTTTTTTTGCTAATTTAGTCATTCCACAACATTTGTGGTAGAGCCAAATTAATAAGACTCTACTTCCCTTTAAAAAACGATATTGCTAATTTAAACCAACCTATTATAAAAAACAAACCTCCTAGCGGCGTTATAAACCAAATGTTTTTTGCAGGGAAACCAAGAACAGAAATTGCATATAACGAACCTGAAAAACATAAAATTCCGAGAAAGAAAAAGAGGCTCAAATTATTTTTAAGCTTCGTTGAAAAATCAGTGTACATATTTATAAATAACAATACAAAAACATGGTACATTTGGTACCGAATACCCGTTTCAAAAGTGATCAATAATTCTGGAGAAATTTTAGACTTTAACACATGCGCGCCAAAAGCACCAAACACCACAGTGGTTAACCCTAGCAAAGCAGTAATAACTAAATTTTTATTCTTCATAAGATACTTATTTCAAACAAAAATATGACTAAAAACGCAAATAAAGACACCCCTTACTATAAAATTATGCCCATTCTTGGGTCAAGTTTTATTCATAAAATTCATATTTCCCAGGGTAAATTGCAAAGTCAAGGTGTCGAAAGTTTTATTGCCGATGAGAATATGACTACTATTGGCTTTGTTAAAAATTACAGATTGCTTATTCGTTCATTTGGTGTGATAAAGGCTAATTTCATTTTAAACGCTATTGAATAATGAGAACTATATTACTTATTGGAGCTGGGCGCTCATCTTCGTCATTAGTGGAATACCTAC
>JAGLDM010000008.1 GCA_023145595.1 Flavobacteriaceae bacterium
TCAATGTTTCAAATTGGTGTAAGTTATATCTTTGGTAAATAATAATAAAACATAGAATCCTAAAGAATCTATTTAAAAATCAAGCCCATCAGTTTTTTGCTGATGGGCTTGATTGTTTTGTTGAAGCATTAATGTTTTGTACATCTTCTTTCAATTCCAGTAGTCATTGCGCTCGTATGCTTGCAATTTAATTGGCAAAATCTCTTTCTTTTTATCGCGAATCAATTCAATTTTTTGAAGTCTATTTTTTCTATGAACATAAGAAAAAATCATGTAAAAAATATAACTCGATAAAAGTAAGGTTGTTAGCTTTTTTTTGCCTTGTATAATTTATTGATAATAATGATAAAAATCATTTTATTATTGTGTTTATGAGAGTAAATTTGTAGGCCTAAATAAATTAGGATATAAAACTCTAAAAATAAAATATTATTAAATATTATGAAACATTATTTAAAATTTTTGATGCTGTTTGTGACGACAATATCATTTTCACAAATAGGGCAAGGAGCTGTAAATATGTCAATGGGTGGTGCAGCTACCGCACAACCTCTAGATATAAGCGGAGCAATGCAATGGAATCCGGCAACGCTATCAACGTTTGAAGGCTCAATATTAAAATTTGATATTGGAATGTTTAAAGGAACTCCAACATTGTATTCTTCTTTTCCTTTTAGTACATTAAACCCAGGGCTTCCTGATGTTAGCGGACAAACAGATTCAGAATTAGGATACTCCCCAATGCCTGCATTGGCTTTTGCTTGGGGTAAAGCAGAAAGTAAACATAAATTTGGAGTTTCCGTGTTTGGTATTAGTGGTTTTGGGGTAGATTATCCTGAAGAAATGAATACGCTATTTGATAATACAGGTGGCCTAAACCCATATTTTAATCCTGCTGAAAATTCGAATCAGATTGTTTATCCGCAACAAGCAACGGGACTTGGTCATATAGAGTCGAGTTATATGGTGATGCAAGTAGGATTTACTTGGTCATATCAGATTTCAGATAAATTATCTATTGGGGTACAGCCAACTATAAATCATGAAACTTTAGAGCTTTCTCCGAATCCACTAGCAACTCCAACAGCTGGATATCCTAAAGGAGACAAAGCTTCTGCTATAGGGTATGGCGGACAAGTAGGTGTGTTTTATGATACACAAAAAGGGTTTAAATTTGGTGCATCTTATAAATCTCCTCAGTATTTTGAAGAATTTGAGTTTAACAACACCTATTTAGATGGATCAGAAGAAACAAATAATTTCACCTTGGATTACCCAGCAATTTATTCAATAGGATTAGGGTATAGTAAATCTAATTTTGACTTAGCTATTGATTATCGTCATGTAGCTTATAGTAGTACCGAAGGTTTTGAAAAATCGGGTTGGTCTAATTCAGGATCGGTTCAAGGTTTTGGTTGGGAAGATATGAGTATGGTTTCTGTAGGGTTGCAGTATAAGGGTATTAATAAACTACCGTTAAGAATTGGATATACATACAGTACAAACCCAATTAAAGATGAATTGGCAATGTTCTCTGTTTTAGCAACAACTATGGTTTCAAATGCATATCAATTAGGGTTTAGTTATGAAGTAAGTGAATCATTTAAATTAGACGGAGTTTATCATTACGGAACAAGTGATGGGAAAACATC
>JAGLDM010000080.1 GCA_023145595.1 Flavobacteriaceae bacterium
AATTCTTTTTGCCGTTCGGTATCTTTCCATACCATCTTCAGTCCAAATTCGTTAGTTAGTTTAAGAGTATCTATCCGTTCCGTATAAGAACAGAATAAATACGCTTCTTTATAATCTCTAAAAAAACGCAAAAAAGTTGCTATTATATAAAAAACATTGTCATTACAATCTGCAGTTATATCATAATTAAAAAAAATAGCACGCTCACCTTCATTGGAATTGACTAAATCAGATTTTCGAATCTCATTTTTTTTCAATGTCTTATTACGAAGTTTCAAATAAGTGGATTCCTTAATGGGAAAAATAATACAATGTCCGGCATAATAGCCAGA
This sequence comes from Flavobacteriaceae bacterium, assembly GCA_023145595.1. Taxonomy (GTDB): domain Bacteria; phylum Bacteroidota; class Bacteroidia; order Flavobacteriales; family Flavobacteriaceae; genus Urechidicola. The sequence continues at coordinate 333 of JAGLDM010000080.1, forward strand.
ATCATCTGTTATAACAAAATTTAATTCGGGTAGTAATCGAATCGCTTCTTTAATCAACTCCTTATTAACAAAATGATCATCATTGTGCTGAGAATCCAAAAATCGCACGATATATTTTATATCATAATCATAATCAATAAGGCGCTCTCTTTTTGTTTCTATATCAATTTTCGTTTTAAACCAAGTTGTATTTGGCAATTCTTGAGAAAATTCATTTAAAGAATATTTTCTAATTCTAAAATCATAATATGTAGGAATAGGAACTGTTGCATTCAAATTATGCACCAATTGATATGGCAGCAAGGTTTTTAAAACAACCTCCTCTTCTTTTTCGGGCTTAATCAAGGAAATGTTACGCTCCCATCTTTGAACGGTACGTATATCAACATTTACATTAAAAGCAAATTTTGGTTGAGATATGTCATTAAACGATCTATAATCTACAAGTAACTTGCCTAGTGAATTATACTTTTTCATTTGCATATTTTTGATTCTACAAATATACTTCATTTTTAATAATAGCATTGCCCCTACATTACATGTCGTACTCTAATAAAGTTTGACAAACTCTATTTAAATACCCGTTAGCAGCAGTTTTAAACAACCCCTAAGGCGATAAATACTTTTTGTAATCACCCTCGATAAACCGAGGAGGAATTTCTAATCCCAATTCTTTTTGCCGTTCGGTATCTT
>JAGLDM010000081.1 GCA_023145595.1 Flavobacteriaceae bacterium
TTTTAAGGTGTAGGGTTTAAGGGGGTGTCAATATTTTATTGAAGGGTTTTCTACGAAGTCAGATGGTTTGTATATGCGTAGTTGCGGATTTTAAGGCACTTAACTTTCAGTTTGTTATTTCAAAGACTTAAACTGTAAATTAAGCACAAAATCCGCAACTACGTATTTTTTTATGAGATTTAGTGTGATGTTAATAGAATACTAATTTCTAAATTTACGAATTTCATCTTCAATTTTTTTATGATACATCTTGTTTGAAATTTCTGTTACCATAGCCTTGTATTTTTTTTCATTAATGCTATCGCCAAGCTTTTCATAAACTTTAGATAGGCCTAGCAATGAAGGCATATGCATAAAACTAATATTAATACACTTATTGTATTCGTCAATAGCTTCTTTAAAAAAACCATTTTTAAAAAGTAACTCAGCTTCTTTAAAGAGACTTTCTATATCGCGGATTTTCGAATCTATTTCTAATGTAATTATATCTTCATTTTTAAGTGTTATAAATGAAGTTGGTATTTCTTGAATTACTTTTTCGGTTACGCTGCCCATTAACATACTAATAATCCCAGATTTACCAGTTGTACCAATAATTAACAAGTCATAATTATTGGATTTGAGGGTCTTGAGTATTACTGTAGCAGGATCTCCTTTCTTAATTTCTGCTGTTACTTTTAATCCGGTTAAAGTGAATTCCTTTAAGAAGGAGTCTAATTCTGTTTGACAATCTTCACGTAAATATTCAATTTGTTCGTCTATATTGATTTTATTACTTATCGAAAATAGGTGAGCTATTTCATAGACGCTTAATATTGTCAATTCAGCTTCAAACCTTCGACACATCGTAATAGCATTTTTTAATGCACGTTTTGATTCAGGTGAAAAGTCAACAGGACATAGTATTTTTTTAATACCTAATGGTTTTTCATTTTTGACAACAAAAACTGGTTTCTTGCTTTTTTTAATAATTTTTTTCGCATTTGATCCTAATTGAAAAACGTTGTTTTCTAATTTTTCTCCTGCTCCAACAAGAATAATATTTGCATTTATTTTTTCTGAAATGGCAACAATTTTTTCAGAGAAATCTCCACATTCCAAAAAAGGATCTAAAGTAACAACCCCCTTTTTTCTTATTTTTTCGTTTATTATATTCAGTTGTTTCGAGGCAAAGTCTTTCAATAAATCGTTTGCCTTTTTGTTTTTTATGGTAGTTGGAAGTACATAAATAAGACCGATTTTAGATTTAAATGTTTTTGCTAGATCTATTGCGTTTTCCACAACATTGTCAGAAGTATTGCTAAAATCTGTTGCGACTAAAATTCTGTTGATTAATTTCATATTTTTTTTATTTTTAATATTTGCTTAGTATCAAATATAGTTAAAACTATGCACTTTAGAGCATTTCGCTTTAGCTTCTGAAAATATTTTAGAGGTCAGAAGCCGGAAGACAGAAGACCATGACGGTTTTGTGTTAAAACGAATTTCATTCGTCGTAAAACCTACGGTGCTTTAGTCCATATGAATTTAGTTTTTATCCTTAGCGCCACTTACGATCTTTGAAATAATTCCTTTTTGATCTGTAAATTCTGCTATTAATATGCCTGCCAAATGGATGGCTATAAATACGATTAGGTAATAGATACTAAGAACGTGAATTTCTTCCATTGGCTTTTTAAATTCTTTTGGTCCTAATACTATAATTAGTCCCGTAGCAAGTGAAATAATGGTACATAAATAAAAAAGGATATATGTCCATTTCTGAAATTTAATTTTTGTGGATAGTGTTTTATCAAAAGGATTTTGGAATTTCATATATCCGAATGCAGGAAGTGTGAAACGAATACTAAATAATCCAACCAACACATAGCCAATGTAAATATGCCAATTCCACATTGGTTGTCTTATTTTTTTAGCCAAAGTAATGAGTTGTTCTTGTGATAAGATTTGGTCGGTATCTTTTAGGTAATTTTGTATGATATCCGCCACATTATACTTATTCATCCACGTTAATCGTAAAAAAATCGTAATTAACAAAAGTAGAAATGAAAAGGCTATCGCCCAATGAATTATTCGATATACTTTAGAATACTTTGTTGTTTCCATAATGTCTTTAATTTAGGTATTTGTTTTTAGTGTGAATGCTAATAGTTTGGCTATACGTAGTGCGGGGTTTCGGAGTAGTGAGTTTTTAATCAACCACAAATGTTAATTGAAAACAATATTCTTTATTTATTCTAAAACCCGCACTGCAGATAGCCTTTATTAGCATTTCATTTGTTAATTTGTCAAGACTCTTTTATAGACTTAGTCTAATACCTAAATTGCTGTAAAATGCACTGCTTTTAGCATTGTCAGCACCTGAATGAACAGGAGTAAGACCTATTTGGTACCCGGCATCTATAAAGAAAAACAATAAGTCAAGACCCACCCCAAAATCAGCATTGACTATCAGATTGTTGTAGTCATCTGTGCTAATATCATCAACATGACCTGATTTGGTAGAATGATCGACAGAAAGAATATGATGCCCATCAAACCCTCCAAAAACCCTAATGTTAAAAATGTTTTCGGCTTCAGGGTCAATCAACCTAAATCCAACTTTTAAGGGGATAGATACAGCTTTTAGTGTTGTTTCATCTATTAGTTTAATTCCTGTACTGGTGCTTTTATTTACAACTTTTGTGGTTAAAATAGAGTATTGAAATCCTGGTTGAACATAAAAACGGTCTCCAAATGTAAGTGGGGGCAGGGTGAATGACAAATGTTTCT
>JAGLDM010000082.1 GCA_023145595.1 Flavobacteriaceae bacterium
CCTTTTTATTTTTTGATTTCTAGAATACAACCATAAAAAAATGAAAAGAACAAGAGTTGAAATCCCCAAGACATACATCCATACTTCTGCTTTTTGTCTTTTATTTTTTTCAATTTCAGCTAGTTTTTCTTGCTCAGAAAGATTGTATTTGGCTTCGTATTCTCCATATTTTTTATGATTACTCACTAATTCTAATGAGTCTTTTAACTTATACCCTGCTTTCTTGTATTTATACGCTCCTTTATAATCATTTAACATCACCAGTATTTCTGCTAAGTTTTCAAAAAAAGCACTTCTATATTTAACCGCTTCAAAGTTTTTTTTCCCTTTAACTAAATCCAGTCCGCTCAAATAATACGCTTTTGTTTTTGTGTAATCCTCTTTTTGATAATTTACTGCACCCAATAAATTATAATCACGTACCATCTCTAAGGTATCTGCAGCTTCCTTATGAATCGCTAAAGAAAGGAGCCCATATTTTTCAGCCTCATCAAAGTTATATTCATAATAATTATAAACCAATAAATTAGCATAAACTTCTGCACGTAAGTGATTGTGCTTTATAGCCTTGGGTATGATTGCAATAGATTTGTCATAATAATATTGAATACTATCTCTATTTAGTTTTTGGGTTATACTATCCGTTTCTTCTGTTAATTCATCGTTAATATCTTGAAATAAATGAAGAAATACACATCCCAAACTCATATACCCTTTACTCATTTGTAAAGAATCATTTCTGAGTTTTGAATTTTCCATCAGCAACCGAAAATAGACAAGTGCCTTTGAGTAATTTTTCCTTTTAGAAAAACCTTCTCCTATTTCATAGGCATAATCTGCAATAAATTTAGAAGATTTATCATTTTTAACAATAGAAAGTCCTTTGAGTAAAACCTCTAAAGCAAGATCATCCTTACCCTGACTTTTAAATAAAATAGCCTCAGAATAATCAATTTTTAATTTTATGGAATCAATACGGTAAGAAGTCTGCTTTTTTAATTGGTCTAGAAGTTTTTCAGCATCTGTATATGCTTCAAACTCAATATTAGTATTGATAACAGTAATTAAGGAATCTATATTAGAGTTGTTTTGAGAAAACAAAAAAGTAGCATTGATAAATATCAATGCTACTATAGAGTACTTTAATAAGGAGTTTTTCATCCTATAAAGATATGCCTTTTCATGGTTCTACAAAAATTCTAAGGTCTGGATGCCCTCCCCTAACACTTGCATCGCCTTTTCCTGATCCAGCTGCAGGATGCTCAAAAAACTGAATATTTAAAGGGCCTGTAATATTGTAGTTTTTTTTGTGGTCAACACCAGAGGTCGTACCACCTTCTGTAAGGTGAATTTCATTAATAGCACCAACGGTGTTAGAAGTAACACTCACATTTTTAGCTACTTTAAATTTTAATTTGTAATCTTTTAAGTTTCCGTTCTTTTTGTAAGACAACGAATATGTCTCTAATAAATCTGCCATAATTTTTGGGGTTTTGATTAAGTTAAACTAATTGATTTTTATGCGCATATATTGCTAAGCCAATAGCATTTTTTACATTTAATTTTCGAAGTAAGTTTTTTCGGTGAGATTCTACCGTATTGAAAGAGATACCAAGTTCGTATGCAATTCCTTTAGTACTGAATTCTTGAGCAATTAATTTTAAAACTTCTACCTCACGCTCAGTTAAAGAACTAAGGTAGTTACCATCTTGGGAGGTGCTTTTAATATCTTCTTTAGAAACAATAGAAACAATTTTTCTTTGAATCTCTTCACTAAAATACTGTTCACCTTGGTGTACCACTTTAATAGCTTCCAAAATATCCTCACCAGCACATTTTTTTGCTAAAAAACCACTAGCACCGATTTTCAAAACCTCATTAACTAATTTTTGATCGTCATAGCTGGACAACACAATAATCTGAGGTTTTGAATCTCGTTTGCTAAATTCACGTAAGACTTTAATACCATCTACCTTAGGCATATTAATATCGAGTACTAACACATCCGAAGTGTTTTTTGCATGCCATTCCAAAACTTCTTGTCCGTTTACAGAACAGCCTACAACTTCAATCTCCTTATCTGTCTTAAGTACCGCTTTAATCCCGTCTATTAAGACCATATGATCGTCTGCGATGTGAACTTTTATCTTTTTCAATTTTCCCAAGTCAAAGGTATTTTATTATTTAATTTCACACAATCCCTGCTTTCAGGTATATTTCAGCCTAACTGATTTCAGGGATACTAAACTCTATTTCCTACTTAAGTAAATTTACAATTAAAAAAAAACAATCCAAACAAATGAGTCGTAATTTCTTCCTGAATAACTACTAATTACACTTTTAATATTGAGAGGTTCTTTTACCATTAAAACACCCTAGAAGACTCTTAGAGGTTGAACTTTTCAACTTTGGATTAATCAACCGAATAACAACCTATTAGGTGTAGATTGCTGTTTTCATATACTCCTCTAGCGCACTTTAAAGTGTTTGAAGTTATCCGCTGTTTTTTTCATAACCATTTAGAACTAGATTGATTTGAGACTTCAAAAACCCCAATCCATAGCCCAAAAACTGGGTGTAAGTAGTAATTATGCTTAACAACGCAACAGAAATGTTTTTTGATTGAACTAAGGCATGTAAAAATAGAAGTGAAAAATACAAGGCAAAAGGAATTAAAAGCATAAAGCAATAGAAAATAGCCCATAATATTGCTATATCAAGCCCTATTATAAATACACTTGGAAACCAATACGTAAGTTTCGCGGACTTTGGATACTTTCTATTTAAAACGGGTCTTGCCGTTCCGAAATTAAATGTTTGCTTATAAAACTGATTGAGCGTACTTCTGCGCTTATGGTATACAAATGCATTTTCTATAAACTGAGTTTCAAATCCGTTTTCCCACAATCGAAAAGTCAGATCAATATCTTCACCATATTTCATTTTTGAAAATCCATTTGTTTTCTCAAAAGCAACTTTTGAAATCCCCATATTAAAACTACGTGGCTGAAACGTTCCTACACTTATCTTTTTCCCACGTATTCCTCCTGTAGTTAAAACAGAAGTCATTGAATAATTAATCGCTTTTTGCATTAAGGTAAAAGAAGAGTGTGCCGCATCTGCACCACCAAAAGCAGCCGTAAAATTAGCTTTTAGCGCTTTTTTAACTTGCTCTAAGTATGATTCTGGCAATAAAACATCTGAATCTAAAATAATAAAGTAATTTCCTTTGGCTTGTTTCATTCCAAAGTTTCGGCTTTGTCCGGCTCCTGTATTCTCTTTTAGGAAATATGAAATATTTAATTCTGCTTTATAGCGGTCAACAATAGCATCACAATTCTGTGATGAGCCATCCTCTACAATTACGATCTCAAAATCATCTTCAAAATTTTGTTTGGATAAACTTCCCAACAATTCCTTTATTTCTTGCGGACGGTTGTAAACTGGAATTATGATAGAGAATCTAAGTTTCATGTGTCTATTCTATTTGTTAATTTAAAAACATATGTTCGCTATTAATCATTCTCTTTGGATAAAATATTTTAGCATACTCGGTTCATCAAATACAAATATAAATAAAAAAGCATCCACCAAAGGTGAATGCTTTATATATCATTTTAAAAAAAAAATCTATTTTTTATCTACAAAAATTTTCATTGCTTCGGTACTAATTCCCATATTTGAAAATCCACCATCATGAAATAAATTCTGCAACGTTACCATTTTCGTTAAATCTGAGAACATTGAAATTGTATAGTCAGCACAAGCCAATGCAGAAGCGTTTCCTAGTGGCGACATTTCGTCAGCATAATTTAAAAAAGAATCAAATCCTTTTACTCCACTACCAGCAGTAGTCATCGTTGGAGATTGAGAAATAGTATTTACTCTAACATTTTGATCTCTTCCGAAGAAATAACCAAAACTACGTGCAATAGACTCTAAATAAGCTTTATTATCTGCCATATCGTTATAATCTGGAAACACTCTTTGAGCCGCCATGTAGCTCAAGGCTATGATAGAACCCCATTCACTCATCGCTTCTTTGTTGTACAATACATTCATTACTTTATGAAAAGATAATGCTGAAACGTCCCAACCTATCGTTGTAAAATCGTAATTAGATTTTGTATAATGATTTCCTCTACGAACATTAGCAGACATACCGATAGAATGCAAAACAAAATCAATTTTACCTCCCAATATTTCCATTGATTGATCTACTAAATTTGTAATATCTTCCATTGAAGTGGCGTCAGCAGGAATAACTTGAGAGCCTGTTTGCTCTGCCAATTTATTGATTTCTCCCATTCTCATGGCAATCGGCGCATTGGTTAAAACAAAAGTCGCTCCTTCTTCATGAGCTCGTTCTGCAACCTTCCATGCAATAGAGTCTGCATTTAATGCTCCAAAAATAATCCCTCTTTTACCTTTTAATAAATTATACATATATATATTTTGATTTTAATCGTATTCAAATATTATCCCGCAAATATAAACAATTTTAAAGTTATGCTATTAATAAAATTTTCTCAATATGAATTTAGCCTAACAACTCCTTTGCATGTGCGATTGCCGAATCAGAAATATTTTTACCTCCCAACATTTCTGCCAATTCTACAATACGCTCTTCAGAATTCAAAACTCGTAATTGCGTCTTAATTTTCCCATTAACCTCCTCCTTATACACCTTGTAATGCTGATCTCCTTTTCCTGCAATTTGTGGTAAATGGGTAATACTCATAACCTGCATATTTTCACTCATTTTCCGCATCACATCTCCCATACGGTTCGAGATTTCTCCAGAAACCCCCGTATCAATTTCATCAAAAATAATAGTTGGTAATTTTATATAATTAGAAAGGATTGACTTAATTGCTAACATTATCCTAGACAATTCACCTCCTGAAGCTACTTTCTTTAAACTTCCGAAGTTTTCACCTTTATTTGCTGAGAACTCAAGTTCTAATACATCCTTTCCGTTTGTCAAAAAAGAGTCTTCCATACTAAGAATAAAATTAAACCGAGCATTTTCCATTCCTAAAGTAGACAAAATACTTTCTAATTTTTTTGTTAAGATGGGGATTGTAGTTTTCCTTTTCTTATGGATTGCTTTTGCTAAGGAATTCAACCCTTTAGTCGTTTTATTTATCTCCTCTTGTTTTTCTTTAAGTAATCTTGAGGAATTCTCAACCAAATCAACTTTTAAATTTAATGATTCCTGAGTTTCTAACAAGTCTTTTATTGAATTAACCTCGTGTTTTTTTAACAAATCATAAACAAGTTGCAATCGGTCGTTTAATCTTTCTATTTCCGATGGGCTATAAACAACGCTTTCATTTTCAAGTTCAATCTCTTGAATAATGTCCTTCGTCTCTATAAAAACACTTTCAATACGATTCGTCAATATTTCATAATCCTTTGACAGACTTGAAATACCTTCTAATTTAGATTTGAAAAGATGAGTCAAATTAACAATTCCATGCTCTTCATCATCTGCTATCTGAAGCGCCTCGGTCAAACTCAATTTAATCAATTCAACATTATTGAGTACTTGCAATGACTTTTCAATTTCCTCTTGTTCATCAATTTTCAATGCAGACGTTTCTAATTCTTTAAATAAAAATAGATTGTATTCGTATTGTTGACTTTCGAGTTCTTGATTTGATTTTAGTTTGTCGAACTCTTTAATTAATTTTTTATAAATCGACAATCCTCTTTTGTAAGATTCCAATTCAGAATAATTTGATGCCAACGCATCTATAATTTTAAATTGAAATTTAGTATCGGATAAAGCCAATGTCTGATGTTGAGAATGAACATCAATCAGTTTAGAACTTAAAATATTTAAAGTACTTAGTGTTGTAGGAGTATCATTAATAAACGCTCTTGATTTTCCACTTGGCAAAACCTCTCTCCTTATAATTGTTTCTGACTCATAGTCTAGATCTTCTTTTTCAAAGAAAGTTTCTAAGCCGTAATCATTAATAGAAAATGCAGCTTCTACAATACATTTATTTTCTTTTTGTTTTAATAAAGTAACATCTGCACGCTTTCCTAAAACAAGTCCTAAGGCACCTAACAATATAGATTTACCGGCTCCTGTTTCTCCTGTAATAATAGAAAACCCATCATTAAATTCTACATCTAACGACTCTATTAAAGCGTAATTTTTTATGGATAATGATTTTAGCAAGGATTTTTTTTAGTCTATTTATTCAATAGAATTCCACTTTTGCAAATTTGCTGGAGACATCCGCGATAAATCATCTATCAATTTAGAAGTATCGAGTCTAGGTCCATCAGAGAAAATATCTACAATTTCATCTGCTTTTGCATCAAAAAATAAACGAATTAAGGATGCGTTTGGTCTTCTGTCATAAATTCCTTTAATATCTTGAAGACTCGATTCAATATTCGCTTTCGCTGTTGATTTATCCGAGGACATCAAATCCAATCCTTTCATATGATAATTGTATAAAGCAAATCTATAGCCATCATAAGCCCCCGATAAAATATCGGTAATCAGCATATATCTTGTTATTCCTTTGTTTGTACTGCTCCACCCAATGTACCCGCCTTGCTGAGCTTGACTTACCACATTTTCTGCTTCATCATAATATTCTGACCCACCCATCATTGAAAACGTATCGGCATCAAGACCTAAAGTCAGATACACATAATATGCCATGACCGAAATTAGATTTGAATCAAATTTGTTTGGATTGTATTGAAAATTCTCGTATTCGGCATATTTGAACGAAAAATCACTGTCTCTAAAGTTAAAAACATTTGTTTGATACGACGAACCATAAACGGGTCTAGACGATTGCACTTGAATATTACCTTCAAAATTACCGCTAGAATTTTGCGCAGTAATTGTAATTAAAAACGAAACTTCTAATTTTTCTTGTTTTTTGTATATTTTGTCTGTCCATTTTTTTTGATTAACAAACTCGATCAAATCTTTCTCTAAAGTCACAAACACCTGCTTATTAGACCCCGAGACCTTATCTGTATTTATTGATATAGTTGCTTTAATCTCCTGTGCGTTACTCTGCAAGGCAAAAAAAAGGATTACAAATGTTTTAATGATTTTACCCATTGAACTTCTTTAGAATTTTATTAAAAATATCTTTCGCTACAAGCGTTTTAGATTTTAGACCAAATTCGGAAATTTTTTCGGATTTATCAATAATTGAGACCTTATTTGTTTCTTGTTTAAATCCAGCTCCTTTATCTTTCAATGAATTTAATACAATAAAGTCTAAATTCTTTCTTTTTAATTTTCCAATAGCATTGGCAACTTCATCACTGGTTTCTAAGGCAAAACCAACTAATAACTGCTCTTTTTTAATAGTTCCTAACGATGCTAAAATATCTTTTGTTTTTACTAATTCAATTTGCATTGATGCATCGTCTTTTTTAATTTTTTCTGATGCAACCTCCTTTGGTCTGTAGTCTGCAACTGCCGCAGATAAAATAGCAATAGCTGCAGTGTCAAAATTTTGATGAACTACATCATACATTTCTTGAGCGGTAACGACATCAATTCTTTTAATTAAAGAATGATTTACTGTTTCATTAGACACTCCGGCTACCAACACCACCTCTGCACCCAAATTTGCTGCGTGTTTCGCTAATTCGAAGCCCATTTTTCCAGAAGAGTAATTTCCTATAAATCTGACAGGATCAATTGCTTCATAAGTAGGGCCAGCAGTAATTAGCACTTTTTTATTACGTAGTGGAAGATTTTTTAAAATATCCGCCTCAATAAATGTTAATATACTCTCTGGTTCAGCCATTCGACCTTCCCCAACCAATCCACTAGCGAGTTCTCCGCTTTCGGCAGGAATACATATATTTCCAAAACTTTCTAATTTAGAAACACTAGCAATCGTTGATGGATGCTTATACATGTCCAAGTCCATTGAAGGAGCAAAGTACACCTTGCTTTTAGCCGATAAATAAGTTGCTAATAATAAATTATCACTGGTGCCGTTTGCCATTTTCGACAAGGTATTTGCCGTTGCAGGAGCGATAATCATTAAATCGGCCCAAAGACCTAAATCAACATGACTGTTCCATTGCTCATTTTCATCTTCTTTACTAAAAAAAGTAGAAAGAACTGGGTTTTTTGATAGGGTAGATAACGTAAGTGGCGTTACAAAACCCTTAGAAGCAGGTGTCATGACCACTTGGACTTGAGCACCTGCTTTAATGAGTAAACGTACTAAATGTGCAATTTTATAGGCGGCTATCCCAGCAGTTACACCTACAAGAATCTTTTTTTCCTTTAAAATAGACATGTACTTTATTTTGATTCTGCTAACCTATGGTAGGTACGGTTTGCTAACCATTCTTCTACAGCCATAGCAGTAGGTTTTGGTAAACGTTCGTAAAATTTAGAAACCTCAATTTGCTCCTTGTTTTCAAAAACCTCTTCTAAACTATCGTTATGAGTTGCAAACTCTTCCAACTTATCTACAAGTTCTTTTTTAAGGTCGCCATTAATCTGTACCGATCTATTCGCCATTACAACGATTGCCTCATACAAATTGTTTGTTTGTTCTTCAATCGCTTCTCTATTATAAGTAATAGTAGATAACGGTGCTTTTGAATTTTTGTAATCCATCATAATTTATTTATTTAACAAAGCAGACCATTCTTCAAATGCTGCAATTTCTTTATTAATCTCTTCAAGAGGTTTCTCCATATCTGACAAGTATTCAGAATTTGAATAACTCTTAATAAATTTCTCGTAATAAGTTAAAGCCTCACGCAAACGTGCCTCTTTTTTTAATAGAACACTTCTCACACTCAATTTATATCCGGCCATAAATTTTAAATACAAAGCTTCTTCACGGTACTTTGTACCCAAATAATCACCTATTAAATCATCAAACGAAGTAATCGCCGCCGTATAGTCTGCAATACGATAATATTGATATGCCGTATCAAATGCTTTTGTTTCTAATTTATATCGTAATTCTTGAACTACCATATTTGCATCATCTATTTTTTCGGATGCTGGATAAGTATCCATAAACGATTGCATAGCTGCTAATGCTTCATTTGTTGCCGATTGATCTAAGCTTGAAATAGGAGAATCTAAATAATAACTATGTGCACCTAAGTAAGCAGCCTCTTCTCGCTTCGTGCTTTTCGGATAATTCTTAGCAAATCTGTCAAAATAATAAGAAGACAAATGATATTGTTTTGATTGATAATAGGCATTACTAATCATAAACTGAATACGTTCCATTTGAGGTTTCCCCCTATAACCAGGAGTAATCTTCTCGAATAACGGAATCGCTTTTGAATAATTTTCAGCATCATACATTATAGCTGCCAATTTATACTGCTCCTCAATAGTCCCTTTATTCAATACTTTATGATATTTCCCACAAGATGCAAGCACTAAAGCCATTAACAATATGGTTCCTGTTTTTTTCAATTTAACCATTTGGCAAAATTAGTTATTTAATATGGATTATTAAAACGATTTTACAAATCATTACCCTATCCAATAAGGCTTTCTCTTCTGTTTTAGAGTTATTTATCTTCTCTAACTGAAAGATAAACAAACCTAATAAAGTTAAATCAATACTTATCAATAAAATTAGAAATTTTCAATTCTAATTCAGACGTTGCCTTCACTAATGGCAAACGTACTTCACTTCCACAAATTGCAATCTTTTTCAAAAGAAACTTTATCCCGGACGGATTCCCTTCTTCAAAAATCAAATCAATACTCTCTTTTAATTTATCCTGAATGCGATACGCCTCTTCTGACTTCCCCTTTAAACCAAGGTTGATTAACGTTGTAAAATCTTTTGGCAAACCTTGACTAATTACACTTATCACTCCAGCCCCACCTTCTAAAACCATTGGCAATGCAATCATATCATCACCCGAAATCACCAAAAAGTCTTTTGGCTTATTATCAATTATTTTTTTTGCTTGCTCTAAGTCGCCTGCAGCTTCTTTTATTGCAATTACATTATCACAATCATTCGCCAGCCTCAATACTGTTTCTGCAGTCATATTTTGAGCTGTTCTACCAGGAACATTATATAGTATTATCGGCAATGGACTCGCTTTAGATATTGCTTTAAAATGCTGATAAATACCTTCTTGCGTCGGTTTATTATAGTAAGGCGAAACCGAAAGAATGGCGTCAAAGCCCTTAAGATTTCTTGTTTCCAACTCAGCCACAACACCCATTGTGTTATTACCACCAACCCCTAAAACTAATGGTAATCTTTGATTGTTTACTGAAATTATTTTTTTAATAACCGCTTCCTTTTCTGATGGGCTTAGGGTTACTGATTCTCCAGTAGTACCTAATACAACTAAATAATCTACACCATTATCAATTTGGAAATTCACCAACCGCTCCAAAGATTCAAAATCGATCGATTTATCATCGTTAAATGGAGTTATCAAAGCTGTTCCTGTTCCAATAAATTTTTTCATTATATCTTTTTTAAGATCAATAAATATTTTTTTAATTCTTTATTAAAAGATAAAAAATCGGATTTGTCTACATCAATAATTATGTCATAAACCTGAGAATAATCATCTAACAACCCCACCTTCAATCCTGCCTTTGAGTTTGCTACAAAATTAGCTACAAACTCGTTACTCTTGGTATAATCCACTAGCAAATCAAAAGATGAATTTGCTAAATCAGTTCGTTCAGACCCTTTTAATTTTCCAAACAAACCAAAATCACGCTTAGAAATTACATTTTCTAAACTTTCATTTTTTTCAATTTTACGTTTAAATATTAACACCTTAAACGATTGTTTTGATAGATTTAAATAAGTCGCTAACTCTTTAATCAACTCATCATTCATTTCTTCCTCAACAAATAACAGAACATTTTTTATTTTATTTGCATTCAAAGAATCAACTTCAGAAGACGCGTCAAGACTTTTTTCTATTCGCCTGATTACATTTCTACTCTTGAATCCGTCTAAAATCATGATTACCTAATAAAATGCAAAAGTAAAAAAATCAATCAACAAAAATCACATCTTTCTTGTCTTTGTAATAAATTTTGATTTTCTCTTCTAATTTCACAAATTTATGCTAGAAAAAACCGCTCACTTATAAGATTAATCACATCTGTTTTGCTATCGTAAACGCTGCTCTACAAACTTACGGCAGACCCAATTTATTCTCACTCAAATCTGCATAAAACCCTATGAAAGGGCTGGAGTTTTAGAATTAGTTACTGCTGTATTATTACTAATTCCAAGTTTAATTTGATTCAAAAACACACTATTATTAAAACAATTTAGTGGTGCTATATTCATAACATCCAACAACCTTTAGATATTGAACCAAATAACAACAACTTCCTTTTCTTTTATATCACACTGACTGTCTTGATGTTAATATTCATTCTATTAATCACATAACTAAAAACACCCCAACAATTGGGGCTAAAATTTAGCTTGTGTTTAACAAAAATTATGCTATCTTTAAAACTTTTTAAAATTAGAAACAATTATGGGAAGACCTCCTACTAGACCAGCAAAATTAAGAGATGGATTTTATATTGAAGTCCGCAATAAAGGTGCTAAAAGCGGTATCAAAATAAGACGCGACAACAAACTTGAAATGATGGACGCTGTTGATGAATATCGAAAAATTAAAGAAATTATTATTTTAGGCGAATGCAAAAACGACAAATGGCTAGAAAAGCCCAAACAAGCCATTAAATTATAATTTATAATGATTGTAGTTCTTGATTTTAGCTGATTTTCAGATTTGGAATTTGAAGGAATTGCATATATTTACAAATCAAAATAAAGGAGTCTTTTTATAAGAACTCCTTTATTTTTGTTTTAAAACCTCATCAACTCTTATTAGGTTTTGTTTTCTGTTGTATTATTTGTGAGAACTATCACAAAACAGGCCTCTTGAAGTGTCTTTTAGCACAAAAAAAATCGATCTTTCTGCCTGCTGGGTTTTTTTTACGAATTCGTGTTATTTTGATTTAAGTTGATATTAAAGACATAATGAGATCTCATTTCGTCGAAAGCAGAAATCCTCTTTTTACAGGCACTTATATAGATTCCTGCTTTCGCAGGAATGACAAAATCTGTATTTTTGCAACATGACCTTGAAATTTAGCATTCATTACGGATTGCATTTTATTGCTCCAGCAATCATTGCTTTTCTGTTTTTTAGAAAGCAATGGATAAAAGTGTACTTGATTTTTATTGCAACAATGTTGGTAGATTTAGATCACTTGCTAGCAACGCCTTTATTTGACCCAAATAGGTGTAGTATTAACTTTCATCCGTTGCACTCTTACTTTGCAATTGGTATTTATGTAATTGGGCTTTTCTTTAAGAAGACAAGAGTCATTTCTATTGCCCTACTCTTGCATATGTTTACAGATTGGTTGGATTGTTGGTTGTAATTATTTTATAATCCCATTTACAAATTCATCAATATTTTTAACACCTTTGGCGTCCAAAAACTTGATAAATGCTGAACCAATAATTGCTCCGTTCACATATTCACAAACAGTATTAAACGTTGATTTATTTGAAATTCCGAAACCTACAATCAACGTGCTTTTTAAATTCATTGCTTTAATTCGCTCAAAATATGCAATTTGCCCTTGCGATATTTCTCCTTTTGCACCCGTAATTGATGCTGAGGCTACTACATAAATAAAAGCATCAGTCAATCCATCAATCATTCTAATTCGCTCTTCAGAAGTTTGTGGCGTAATTAAAAACACATTCGAAATACCATACTTCGCAAACAATTGTTTGTAATGTGTTTCATACTCAATCATTGGTAAATCTGGCAAAATCACGGTTTCAATTCCACAAGCAATACATTGCTCACAAAACTTTTCTTCACCATATTTTAACATTTGATTTAGATACCCCATTAAAACCAAAGGCGTTTTATTTACACCCTTAATTGACTTCAACTGATCAAAAATCACATCTAGATTAATTCCGTTACCCAATGCTACTTCACTACTATATTGAATAGTTGGACCGTCTGCCATCGGGTCGGAGTATGGTAATCCAACTTCTATAAAATCTACACCACTTGTACCCAAACTCTCAATAATTGCTGCGGTATCGTTTAACTGTGGAAATCCTGCTGTAAAAAATACAGAACATAGATTTTGGGTTTTATTTTTAACTAATTCTTTAAGTGAATTCATACTTATCTTTTTTTATTGTCATTCCTGCGAAGGCAGGAATCCAAACTAATTTGACAAAATATCGTCATACCAATCATGAGCGAGATCAAGCCAGCGTTTATTGTTTTTTTCTATTAATTTTACTT
>JAGLDM010000083.1 GCA_023145595.1 Flavobacteriaceae bacterium
AAAAAATTAATCAACGTAAACGGAAAGTTAGCAACGACTGGAACCCTTATCTTTGGTGGAGAAGTCATTGAATTTCACAATGAAATGATTACGAAAAACACAAAAGAGTTTATTTTTAAATTGGATGTTGTTTTTGAAGATGATTTTATTGCACTAATTAATAAACCCGCTGGAATTTTGGTAAGTGGAAATTCTTTCAAAACCATTGCAAATGCCTTAGTTTCTAACTTAAAAGCATCTAACCAACCGGATGCCGTTTCTCCACAGCCAGCACACCGCCTAGATTATCCGACTACAGGATTATTACTTATTGGCAAAACTAGTAAGAGCATTCGTGATTTAAACAATCAATTTAAAAATAAAGAAATTCATAAAACCTATTTTTCAGCAGCCATTGGATCTATGAAAAAGGATGGAGTTATCACCTACCCCATTGATGGAAAAGAATCAATCTCTGAATTTGAAGTGCTAAAAACAGTCCCTTCTAAGCGATTCAAGTATTTAAACTTGGTAAAACTTACTCCAAAAACAGGAAGACGACATCAACTTAGAAAGCACCTTTCTGAACTAGGAAACCCAATTCTTGGCGATAGAGAGTACGGAATTGAATCTTTGATTTTAAAAGGAAAGGGATTATACCTCCACGCCTATTCAATCGATTTCACACATCCCTTTACAAAAGAAAAGATGGTTTTTCAACAAGAACTACCATCTAAGTTTTCAAAAATGTTTGGAGATTAGAAATTAAAACCTTCGTCATTATGGATTCCTGCCTTCGCAGGAATGACAATACAATTCCAATTATAGTAAGATTAATTAAGAACACCCTCAACAACAACAATCTCAGGTCGTTAATAATTATCAACGTCAATATTCATTTTAATAGGTCGAAAATCTTTTACTGATTGAAACACATTTTTAATTCGGTTTAATTGCTCTTTTGTGTTTTTTATGGATTGTTTTGGTGGAATCTTAATAATCAACACGCGAATAAACTGATTCCGAACTCTAGAAATTGACGGAGTTGTTGGACCCAACAAATTATCTCTAAAGATATTACTCAGTGATTTCCCTATCCATTCCGCTCCTTGATCAACTTTATACATATCACGATGTTTCAACGTGATTTTTATAATTCGGTAAAACGGTGGGTAATGATATTGCCAACGCTCTTCCAGTTGTTCTTTGTACATCTGCTGATAGGAATTGGTAGAAACCTGCTGCAATATTTGATGATTCGGATTGAACGATTGAATCGCTACTTTTCCACGTTTCTTTGCTCTACCTGACCTACCCGACACTTGAGTTAACATTTGAAAACAGCGTTCATGCGCTCTAAAATCTGGGTAATTTAGCATGGAGTCGGCATTTAAAACACCTACCAAAGTAACATTTGAAAAATCAAGTCCTTTAGATAGCATTTGAGTTCCCACTAAAATATCAATTTCTTGTGCTTCAAATTTTCCAATGATTTTTTGATAACCAAACTTGCCTCTGGTCGTATCTAAATCCATTCGACCTATTTGCGTATTTGGAAATAATTTTATTAATTCTTGCTCAATTTGCTCGGTTCCAAACCCTTTATTATTCAATTTTTCTGAGCCACAAGCACCACAATTATAAAGCATTGGTCTTTTAAATCCGCAGTAATGACATCGCAATTCATTTTTGTACTTATGATATGTCAAACTTACATCACAATTTGGACATTCTGGTGCAATTCCACAAGTCTCACATTCAACAATTGGAGAAAAACCACGTCTATTTTGGAATAAAATTACTTGTTCTTTTAAGTCTAAGGCTTCCTGAATTAATGTTAAAAGTCGATCAGAAAAATGACCCGTCATTCTCTTTTTCTTATGTTTTTCCTTTATATCTACTAATTCAATTTCTGGCAATAGTACATCTCCATGCCGTCGAGTCAACTCTACAAAGCCATATTTCTTATCGAGTGCATTTTTATAACTTTCAATTGCTGGAGTTGCTGACCCTAACAAAACCTTGGCATTATGAATACGTGCCAACACAACAGAAGTGTCTCTTGCGTGGTATCTAGGTGCAGGGTCAAATTGTTTATAAGAGCCTTCGTGTTCTTCATCTACAACGATTAAGCCCAGATTATCAAAAGGTAAAAATAACGATGAACGTGCCCCCACAATTATTTGAGAGTTCTCCCTATTCTCTAAAATATTATTCCACACCTCAACGCGTTCATTCATTGAATATTTTGAATGAAAAACCGCTACTTGCCCTCCAAAGTAAGTTTGCAACCTACCTATTAACTGAGTAGTTAGTGCTATTTCTGGTACTAAATACAATACTTGCTGCCCCTTATCTAAGGTTTTCTGTATCAATTCTGAATAGATTTCAGTTTTACCGCTGCTTGTAATTCCGTGTAATAAAGTAACCTCTTTTGTTTTAAAAGACTCTTCTATTTCAATAAGTGCCTTTTGTTGAAATTCATTCAGTTGTTTTAATTGATTGGTGGTTCCATCAAACTGAATCCGATCTACCTGAATAAAATAAATTTCAAATATTCCTTTAGTTACCAACGCTTTAATTACCGCTGAAGAAACCCCAGAATCCTTTTCTAAATCCGATTTTTTAATTGGTTTTTTGGTGCTCGCATTTAATTGAAAGTAACTCAATACTGCATCACGTTGCTTTTGCGCTCTATTTAAAGATTCTAATAATTCATTTAGTTTTTCATCGGTATAAACTGGATTTAATTTTATGTATTGAATCAGTTTCGGTTTGTACTGCTCATAAATCCGCTCTTTTAAAATAATAGCCTCCTTATCTAGCATTTTTTTTAATACAGGGAAAACCGTTTTTTTACCAAGAATCTCCACCACCTGATTTACATTCAATTCCGATTGATAACCTAAGGCTTCAAAAATAAGATACTCATCATCTGTTAGTTCAGATTCCTCTTTAAATTCATTGTTTTTCAGAATCGCAGTTTCACTTTCTAATAAAAATGCAGATGGCAATGCTGCTCGAAACACATCACCTAAGGTACACATATAATACTCTGAAATCCATTCCCAAAGATGTAATTGTCTTTCATTTACAATTGGTTTTTCATCTAAAATTTGGTGAATATCTTTGGCTTCATAACTGTCTGGTGGACTTGTATGAATTTCATAAACCAACCCTGTATAAATCTTCGTTTTCCCAAAAGGGATGGCAACACGCATTCCTCTTTCTAGAAATTTTGCTTCAGCTTCTGTTATTTTATAGGTAAATAACTTTGGTAAAGGAATGGGTAATATAACGTTGATGAAATTGATAAATATATCTTTTAAGGATTGATAAATCTTTACAAATCAAAAATACACTTTTCTAAAATTCAAAACTAATATTCTTTCAAATTGTATAAACAAACGTAATAAAAAACAACTCCTTTTATTTTTTGGCATGCTGTTTGTAATTTCAAAGTAACCGACAACTATTTATTAACCCTAAAAACTAGAAATTATGAAAACTAAAAATTTATTTCGTTTTGCGTTTGTTATAGCAATCTTTTCTATTCAAAATATAAAAGCAAATACTTTTAATTCTACCACAGTAATTTACAACTCTAACAATGCAATTACTTTTGTAGAAAACGGAATTACATTTTCTGTTTTTCAAAATGGAGAATTTGATTTTTATCTAAACTCACATTTAAATAATTCTGGGGCAAATTATTACAGTTCGAATGTAAGCATCAGTTTTAATTCGGGTTACAACTATAATCGGTTTGTACAGTATGGACAATTTGGTGCTGTAATTCAGGTTGAAAGAACTCCGGTGTTTTATGACCATTACGGGAGAGTAACTTCAATTGGAAGAATAAACATCAACTACCGTCGTGGAAGTTTACATAGAGTTGGTGGCTTACATATTCACTATAATTCAAACGGAAATTACGTTGTTAGAAATGGTTATATTAATAGTTACAACCGGAATTATGTATATCACCCGCACCACAATTCGCTTATACGACCTTATGCTGGATATCATGTTGTAAGATTAGCACCTTATAGAAATCATTACAAACCAACGAGATACCATTACTATAATGATCATCGATATGCATATAAACATCATCGGGATTATCATGAGAAGTATCGCAATAAAAGAACAAAACATCAAAAACAGCACAGTTCTAGAAGCAATGCATATTCTAATGATATTAGATCTAAATCGGTGTCTTCAAATTACAGGAAAACATCAAATACAAAAAGGTATCCTCAGTCAAACGGGTATTCAAAAAAAAGTGTTAACCATGGTAATTCGACTCGTGTAGATTCAAAAAATACTAAAACCTCTAAAAACCATCGAACAAATAAAAGAGTCGTTAGTCTAAATAATCGAAACAATCAGTTGTCAAAAACTTCACCGGTTGCTAAAAATAAAGCATCGAAACATCGAAGTAATAGCAGCGCAAATCGGTCACCAAGAGTAACACCGAGCAAATCTAATCATAAAGGTAACGCTCAGAAATATTCGGTTAAAAAGACTAAAAAACATAGCGATAATCGAAGAACACGATCTTAATAATTAGATCTTATAAAATAACCCCTTTTGTTTTGCCTAAAGAGTTTGTTGAAATACTTCAACAAACTCTTTTTTATATTGACTATTTACTCTTCTATATTTTTTGCCTTCCGACTTCCTTCATACATATCGTACCGAACAAAACGACAATCCAAATCACCGTTTTTAAGCGGAATTCTCTTAGAAGTTCGCAAACCAACATATTTCAAAGCCTCCATATCCGAAGTTATAAACCACACTCTAGAATCTGGATAACCGTGTTTTAGGGTATCCCCTATTTTCTTGTAAAACTCCTCAGTGTCTATGTTTAAACGTTCGCCATAAGGAGGGTTAAATAATATTGTAGTTGACCCAAATACTTCTTTTATCGAGTTGAAGAAATTTACATGATGTACTCCTACAAATTCCGATAAATTGGCGCTTTCTACATTTTCAATCGCTTTACGAACTGCAGAGGGTGCTTTATCAAATCCCATTATCTTAAACTGCGGATTTACTATTTTTTTTAATAATGAATCTTGAATTACATAGTACAAATCTTCATCATAATCACTCCATTTTTCAAAGCCAAATTCTGGTCTGTTAATATTTGCTGGAATGTTACAGGCAACCATCGTAGCCTCTATCAATATCGTTCCAGAACCACACATTGGGTCAATAAAATTACTATGACCTGTATAACCCGACAACAAAACCAATCCTGCCGCCAACACTTCATTAATCGGCGCAATATTGGTAGAAGTTCTATAACCACGTTTGTGTAATGAATCACCCGAAGAATCTAATGAAACCGTACAGAAATCTTTCTGAATATGCACATGTATTTTTATATCTGGATGCTTTAAATCAACATTCGGTCTTTTATGATATTTATGTCTAAAATAATCGGCAATTGCATCCTTTGATTTTAGAGAAATATAATGCGAATTTGAGGTGAAAAATTTAGAGTTCACCACAGCACCGATGGCAAAAGTACCATCAACGGACATATAATTCTCCCAATTAATTTTTTGCAGACCATCATACAAATCTTCCTCGTCAAAAACCTTAAAACTTTTAATTGGTTTTAAGATTCTAATGGCCGTTCTTAATGCAATATTTGCTTTGTACATAAATCCTTTATCGCCATAAAAGGAAACATTTCGAACCCCCTCTTTTACATCTACCGCACCCATGTCTTTAAGTTCTGTTGCCAATACCTCTTCTAACCCGAACATCGTGGTTGCAACCATTTTGAAGTTTTTATTCATCTGCTAAAATTTGTTGCAAAGATAGTGTATTTTTGCTTTGACAAAAGACATCTATGAATACTTCTAAAGATTGGTTTGCATCTTGGTTTGACACCAGTTATTACCACATTTTATATAAGAACAGAGGACAAAAAGAAGCCCAATTATTCATGACGAATTTGGTGGCTTTCCTGGTGTTAAAACAAGGGGAGTCTGTTTTGGATCTTGCCTGTGGAAAAGGGCGTCATTCCCTATTTCTCAATTCATTAGGATTTGATGTTGTTGGTGCCGATTTATCTCAAAACAGTATTAATTACGCCAATAAATTCAGCAATAAAACACTTCGATTTGTTCAGCATGACATGCGAGAAACTCTGAATTCAAAATACGATGCCATTTTTAATTTATTTACAAGCTTTGGCTATTTTGAAGATGATCAAGAGGACCTTCTGGTTTTAGAAAACATCAAAAACGGATTGAAATCTGAAAAAAGTGTGGCTGTTATCGATTTTTTGAATGCTGACAAAGCAATTAAAAACTTAGTTAAGGAAGAAGTTGTGATTCGCAATGATATTAAATTTTATATTACACGTAGTTTTGAAAACGGTTTTATTATCAAAAAAATTAAGGTGGTAACACCTACAGAAACCCATGAATATTTTGAACGCATCAAATATTTGGATCTCAAAAAAATAAAATCATATCTTGAAAAGACAGGATTGCAACTTAAAGAAACATT
Organism: Flavobacteriaceae bacterium; assembly: GCA_023145595.1. Lineage (GTDB taxonomy): Bacteria > Bacteroidota > Bacteroidia > Flavobacteriales > Flavobacteriaceae > Urechidicola. Next base: position 6,514 of record JAGLDM010000083.1, read on the forward strand.
TGGGGATTATGACCTTCAAAAATTTGATCCAATCAATTCAAACCGGTTAATACTTATTATATCCAAATGAGTGTGTTGATATTATTTTTATCGGTAATTATAGGTGCGGCTATTGTACTTATACTAAAACCTAATCAAAAGATTACGCAAATTCTCTTGTCGTTTAGTGGCGCCTATTTACTAGCTATTACGGTAACCCATTTACTACCTGAAGTATTTCAAACCAATCAAAAAAACATTAGTTTCTTTATTATTTTAGGATTATTAATCCAGTTAATAATGGATTACTTTTCTAAAGGGGCAGAACACGGACATATACATACGCATAACCACAAGCAATTGCCAACGGTACTTTTTATAAGTCTCTGCGTGCATGCTTTTATGGAAGGAATTCCTATAAATGACCATGAGCATCAAGAACTATTATGGGCTATTGTTGTCCATAAAATTCCGATTACAATTGTCTTGGGAAGTTTCTTACTTCACTCTAAGGTTTCTATTCTAAAAAGCCTTTCCATATTACTCGTTTTTGCGTTAATGAGTCCGCTTGGCAGTTATATTGGGAGTAATATTACATTTCTACTAACCTATAACACAGAAATAACTGCAATAATTATTGGTGTCTTCTTGCATATATCTACCATCATAATTTTCGAAAGCAGTGAAAATCATAAATTTAATATGGTCAAATTTATGGCAATACTCATAGGGTTTGGAGTTGCGTTCCTTATGTAAAAATTAAAAGATAAAGCATCGTGAAAAGAAAAAAATGCTAAAAAAAACCTGTTGAATATTTCAACAGGTTTTTTATTTCTTTAAAACTTATTTCTAAATTTGAATATTCAATAATTACTCGAAGGTAGTCTTCAAATTGATATAATCTAAAAATTCTCTTTTCGTATTTGTATCTTTAAATTTTCCTCCAAATTCTGAAGTAACCGTACTACTATCAATATCTTTAATTCCGCGTGAATTTACACATAAATGCTTTGCGTCAATCACACAAGCAACATCTTGAATTCCCAAAGCTTCTTGCATAGCCTGAACTATCTGCATTGTTAAACGCTCTTGTACTTGAGGTCTTTTTGCAAAATAGTTTACAATTCGATTCATTTTAGACAAGCCAATCACCTGCCCGTCTGAAATATAAGCAACATGTGCTCTTCCAACAATTGGTAACAAATGATGCTCGCAAGTAGAATACACTACAATATTCTTTTCTATCAACATTTCACCGTACTTATAATTATTATCAAAAGTTGATAAACGCGGTTTATTCGCCGGATTTAATCCTGAAAAAAGTTCATTTACAAATGTTTTCGCTACTCTTTTTGGTGTGCCTTGTAAACTATCGTCTGTAAGGTCCATTCCAAGAGTTAGCAGTATTTCACGCACATTCTCTTGAATTTTTTCAATTTTCTCAGTATCAGAAATGTCGAATGCATCGGCTCTTAACGGAGTCTCTGCAGAAGACCCCACATGGTTGTCTCCTATATCGTCTATTTTTTCTTCACTCATTCCATTTTTAATTTCAAACATGGTCTCGTTTATTATTATTATTATTATAAGCCAACAAAATTACAAATTATTTCAATGATTTAATCATTTCATCCAAACTACATTCTATTTGCTTTCCCGTTATCATATTCTTCAATGTAAAACGTTTATTTTCAATATTTGCAACCACAAACTCTATATTGCGAGTGGTAATATATTTCCATTGTTTTTTTTGCTGTTTATTACTTTTTCCTAAATCAGGATACAGTTCACATTTAATATTATTTGCTCTTAATTGTGTAAGTGCCTTTAATTTTGAGAGTTTATTTTCTTCATCAAAATTCATAAAAACCACTTTTGGTTTTGGCAACTCTACAGTTTCAAATAAATTTAATTCTTCTAACACCAAATAAATACGATCCAATCCAAATGAAATTCCGATTCCGCTTACATCTTTTAACCCAAATATTCCGGTTAAATCATCATAACGACCACCTCCACCAATAGAGCCCATCTTTACTCCTTCTGGAGCAGCAACTTCAAAAATTGCACCCGTATAATAATTTAGCCCACGTGCTAAGGTTACATCAATTTCTAAATTTGCCGACTGCAATCCTAATTGCTCAATAGCATCAATTACAAATTGTAAATCTTCAACTCCGTTCAATCCCTCGTCAGATGCTGCTAACATTCCTTTCAACTGATTTAATTTTTCAGAATTAGATCCTGTAAAATTAAATAATGGCTGTACTTTTTCAATGGCTTCTGCTGAAATCCCTTTAGAAAGCATTTCATTCGTCACTCCCTCTGCTCCTATTTTATCTAATTTATCTAGAGCAACCGTGAAATCTATTAATTTATCAGAAGCTCCTATAATTTCAGCAATTCCAGATAGTATTTTACGGTTGTTCATTTTGATAGTAACACCCGCTAATTTTAACTTCGTAAAAACGTCGTCATACAATTGCACAAATTCAACTTCTTGCAACAAACTTTTAGACCCAACTACGTCTGCATCACATTGATAAAACTCTCTAAACCTTCCTTTTTGTGGTCTATCTGCCCGCCAAACAGGTTGCATTTGATAGCGCTTAAACGGAAAACTAATTTCATTTTGATGTTGAACTACATACCTTGCAAATGGCACTGTTAGGTCATACCGTAGCGCCTTTTCTGATATTTGAGAAGTTAGCTTTAAACTATTTTTTTCTGATAGTAATTTTTCGTCCGCCTTTTTTAAATAATCGCCTGAATTCAGAATTTTAAAAATCAACCGATCTCCTTCTTCACCATATTTTCCCATGAGGGTAGATGAATTCTCAAAACTTGGCGTTTCGATAGGTTGAAAACCAAAGTTTTCGAATGATAATTTAATGGTGTTAAAAATATAATTGCGCTTTGCCACTTCTGATGGCGAAAAATCTCTTGTTCCTTTTGGGATGCTTGGTTTCATTTAATTCAAAACTTTTAAAACGTCATTCCGAACTTTGCTTCGAAACCTCATCTAATGCGACACTGAAACAAGTTCAGTGTGACGGTATTTTATCAATTACAAATATCCGAAAAAAATAAGAATTTAAATGGATTCGCTTTATTATAAAGTGAGACTTGAAATTACTTATTTAAGTAACTTACGTGCTTTTTCCAAATCTTCTGGAGTATCTATTCCTATTGGCTGATGTTTTGTTTTTACCATTTTTAATCGTACTCCGTTTGTAATAAATCGAAGTTGTTCGAGTTTTTCTGTACGCTCCAATACGTTCATCGGTAGTTGCGTACATTTTAATAAAGCCTCTTTTCTAAAAGCATATAATCCTATATGTTTATAATAGGTGCAAAATTCACGGTCACGGGGAAAAGGAATTGGGGACCTACTAAAATACATCGCGAAACTTTCTTCATCAACCACAACCTTTACATTGTTGGGATTATTTACTTCCAGAATATCATCTATTTGAAACATCATTGACGCTATATCAATCTTTTGATCTCTATCATTTTCAAAGACAGCAATTAAACTTTGTAATGTTCCTTTATTCGTGAATGGTTCATCTCCCTGAACATTAATTACAATATCTGCATCAATATATTCTATGGCTTCTGCAATACGATCACTTCCAGATTCATGAGTTTTCTTACTCATTATGGCCTTACCTCCATGAGAAACAATTTCTTCAAAAATAATATCGCTATCCGTAACAACATAGACTTCATCAAACAAGCCCGTATCAAAAGTTTCTTTATAGGTTCTTAAAATAACGGTCATCCCATCTAAATCTTGCATCAATTTCTTTGGGAATCTTGCTGCTGACAATCGAGCCGGTATCATTGCTATTATTTTCATGTGTACTTATAAGGTTTTAAGAATATTAAATCAATTAAAATATAACAACTTTTTTTATTTTTGAATTATACGGCGCTACGTCTCAATCTAGTTATTGTTGCATTCAATTCAAAACCAAGTAATAAAACAACCGAATTCAACCAAATAAATAGCATCAAAATAAGCAAAGTTCCAATAGAACCGTACAATTTATTGTATTGAGCAAATTGCTCAACATAAATTCCAAAAAGATAGAATAATAATAAAGTTAGCAAGGTTGTTAAAATAGCACCAGCCGTAAAAAATGGTTTTTTCTGCAAGTCTTTAATTCCGTAATTATATAAAATTGTAACCGCAGAATAAGTCATGACAGTAAAAAACACCATTCTTCCTATTTGGATCCAAACCACAATATCATCAACTATTCCTTTCATTTGAAGACTTCTAATTCCGATTTCAAAGTAAATAATTATAGCAACAGTAAAAAGAAACAGAAAAGAAAGAATAAGAGACACACCCAAAGCAATAATATATTGCTTAATAATATTTCGTGTAATTTTTACATGATAGGAATATTCAAATCCACCAAAAATAGCGTTCACACCATTTGTCATTAAAAAAATAGAGGTCAAAAAACCAAAAGACAACAATCCGCTATATTGATTTTTAGTAATATCTATGGCTATTTCATTAATAACTGTTTCTACGGATTCTGATGTAGTTGGAGGTAAAAACTCTTCCAACGCAAACATAAACCCTTCTTCAAAACCTTCAATTTGTGCAGAAAATATAGGTATTAATGTCAATATAAATAATAAAAAAGGAAATAGTGCCATAAAGAAACTAAAGGCTATTGCTCCTGCCCTTGCGGTTAGTGCACCCTTTACGATACCTATAATATACATTTCTAATAAATTGTATAATGACATTCCTTCCAAACCTGGAACTTTAATTTTCATCACCAACTTTACAAGCCATTTTAAAATAGGCACTTGTAACAATTTATTTTCAATTTTTTTTATCATCTATTATTAATCGATTGCTTTTAAACTTAAATCCATATTATAAATAGAATGCGTCAATGCCCCAGATGAAATATAATTTACACCACATTCTGCATAGGCACGAAGGGTTTCCTCGTTGATTCCTCCACTCGACTCTGTTTGGCATTGATCACCAATCATTGTAACTGCTTTACGTGTATCTTCATAATTAAAATTGTCTATCAGAATTCTATGAACTCCGCCAGATTGTAAAATTTCTTTAATTTCATCTAAATCACGAGCTTCCACTATTATTTTTAAGTCTCGATTGGTTTCTTTTAAATATTTTTTTGTTTTCTCAAGAGCTTTGGTAATTCCGCCTGCAAAATCTATATGATTATCTTTAAGCATAATCATGTCATACAATGCAAACCGATGATTTTCACCACCTCCAATTTTTACCGCCCATTTTTCAATGGCTCTGATACCTGGAGTTGTTTTACGAGTATCTAGTATTATGGTTTCTGTTCCTTTAAGCAATTGCATATATTGATTTGTTTTAGTTGCAATTGCACTCATTCGTTGTATCGCATTTAACACCAAGCGCTCTGCTTTTAAAATGGATTGCGAGGCTCCAGAAACTGTTAATACAATATCGCCATGTGCTACTTTTGATCCGTCAATAATTTTAACATCAACCACTAAATTGACATCAACAGCATTAAAAATCATTTTAGCAAATTCTACTCCGGCAATAATACCCTTGTCTTTAACCAATAATTTCGCCTTACCTTTTGCCTCTTTAGGAATACATGCTAAGGAACTATGATCGCCATCACCAACGTCTTCTCTTAAGGCGTTAGTAATGATTAAATTTAACTCTTTTTTGAATTGCTCCTTACTAATCATGGTACATAATTTATTAAACAAAAATATTAAATAAATACTCATCTAAAGAATGTTTGAAAATTATTTCTATATTTGAAAATATCACAATTACATGAAACACATTTCTTCGTTTTTATTACTAATTATATTTTCCAATCTTTCTGTTTTTTGTCAAGAAACAATTGTAAAAGACAGCATTATTAAGGATCGCATCACTAAAAACACAATAGTTAAAGACTCTATTAAAAATGATAGCGTCATAAAAAGTGTTAAGAAAAAAAAGGTGAAAAGAACACCTATCTATTATATCGATGAAAATGGATCGGCTATTAACGAATTTGTTTTTAACCAAAAATGCAATGCTGCTGTTTTTTATTGTAAAGTCCACGAAAAAAAGGATATGATTATTTACAAAGTGTATTATCAAATGTACTTTGGAAAAATAACACCTGTAGAATACAATGAGATTCGATTGTATTTAAACCGGAAGTCTAATAAAACAATTCCCGAAAATCATAAAATATTAATACATTACGAACAAACACTTTCTGGTTTTAAGGAGCGTCATGAGTTTTGTGATTTGGTGAATTCAAAAACATTGGAAGAAAATTTTGAGTCCTATAATTTAGAAGCCGAATTACATGGAGAATACCCTTTTAAATCCCTAAAAGCATTCAATCGCCACGTACAATCTCACAAAAGAGAATACCACAATGAGGATAAATTTAATAGCGAAGTTGCCGAATATGCCGATAAACAAAATAAATGTCTAGAAAAAATTGAAACTAAATATAAAACTCCTGTTTTTTATGTAGTGAATGATAATTTTAATTATCCCATTAAAAACAAATACTTTACATGGGTTGTAGATGATGTTAGCACTATCCAAAGTGCTTTTCTAAAAAAACATCCAGACATTAATTTTATTTTGTTAAAGCCTGATGGAGAATATTTTATTAAAACAGACTTTATGCCAGAAACTGTCTTGAATAAATTACTTAAAAAAAGTAATTGGGAATCTCAAAAAAACGAATGGCTTAAATCTATAAAAACTAATAAAACAGAAGGTTATGGAATCGTGAATTCTATGACCAAAGAGTATGAATTTTACAATGCTAGTTGCTATTAATCACTATAAATGAAAATAAAACTTTTAGCCATAGGAAAAACAGACGATAAAAATCTCAATACGCTAATTGAGAATTATCAAAATCGTTTAAAGCATTATATTAAATTTGAATTGCAAGTGATTCCGGATATTAAAAATGTAAAGAACCTCTCAGAAAAGCAACAAAAAGAAAAGGAAGGTGCATTGATTTTAAAACAGTTACAATCCACCGATCAACTAATTTTACTTGACGAAAAAGGCAAAGAATATAGATCTATTGAGTTTTCAAAACTCCTTCAAAAGAAAATGAATTCTGGAATTAAACAACTTGTATTTGTAATTGGTGGCCCCTATGGTTTTTCACAAGATATTTATACAAAAGCACAAGGAAAAATCTCCTTTTCAAAAATGACCTTTTCACATCAAATGATTCGGCTATTTGTGGTGGAACAGTTGTATAGAGGATTTACCATTTTAAAAAACGAACCCTATCATCACGAATAAAATATTAATTATTCAAAGTTCTCTTTTGAACTCTTCATTGCTTAAAATTGTAGTATTTTTGCTTTATTAACACAATCCTTTTTTAGTGAAAATTGTATTTGCCACCAATAATCAACATAAATTAAAAGAAGTACGATCACTTTTACCAACCCTAGAAATAGTTGGATTAAACGACATTGGATGCTTTGAAGATATTCCAGAAACCGCAGAAACGCTTGAAGGCAACGCCCAAATTAAAGCCGATTTTGTATCTCAAAAATATGGTCTCAATTGCTTTGCAGACGACACTGGTTTAGAGGTTACATCTCTTAACAATGCTCCTGGTGTTTATTCTGCAAGATATGCTGGTGAGCCTGCAAATTCTGAAAACAATATGAATAAATTACTTTCAGAATTGGAAAATAAAGAAAACAGAACGGCTCAATTCAGAACTGTCATTGCTCTAAATATTGGCACTAAAAAAACCTTGTTTGAAGGAGTTTGCAAAGGGTCAATCTCAAAAGATAAACAAGGAGTAAAAGGTTTTGGTTACGACCCTATATTTATTCCAGAAAACCATTCCTCTTCATTTGCCCAAATGAGTATGGAAGCAAAAGGCGCAATTTCACATAGAGGAAAAGCGATTGAGCAATTAATTTCCTACTTAAACACTACTCCTATTGGATAAACAACATTCATATAAATTAACCTTTATCTCTCTAGTTTTTTTACTAATTGCTGTCTGGATTTTCAATATCAGTTTTGGATCCGTAAGTATTCCTTTTCAAGAAATATTTTCGACTATCTTGGGAGGAGAACCAACTAAAGGAGCTTGGGAAACTATCATTTTAAACTACCGAGTACCAAAGTCAATTACAGCTATTTTAGTAGGATCTGGACTTTCAATCAGCGGTCTTTTAATGCAAACGTTGTTTAGAAACCCCCTTGCTGGCCCTTTTGTTTTAGGAATTAGTTCTGGCGCAAGTTTGGGTGTTGCTATGCTTCTTTTAGGAACTTCTTTATTTAGCGGTTTTACCTTTTTTTTAGATTCCAGTTTTGGAATGGCAATAGCAGCAAGTTTTGGTTCCTTTTTGGTGATGACAGCCGTTATGATTGTTGCAAATCGCATACGAAACACGATGTCTATACTAATTATCGGACTCATGTTTGGAAGTATCACTTCTGCCATCATTAGTGTTTTGGCATATTTTAGTGGACCTGAACAATTACAAAAATTTATTTTTTGGGGATTTGGTAGTTTAGGTAATCTAAGTTGGAACGAATTAAGCATATTTGCTCTCATCTATTTTATTGGAATTTCCTTATTAGGTTTTATTTTAAAACCACTAAACAGTTTACTACTTGGAGAAAATTACGCAAAAAGCATGGGGATTAATATAAAATTGGTCCGTAATGTTATTTTAATCACCACCAGTATTTTAACAGGTGTTATTACCGCCTTTTCTGGCCCTATTGCTTTTGTTGGATTGGCAGTTCCGCATATTGCTCGTTTAATTTTCAATTCATCCAACCACAAAATATTACTTCCTGCATCTGCAATTTTAGGTGCTATTTTAATGCTTTTGGCAGATACTATTGCGCAATTACCCACAAGTGAGTTTACCTTACCAATCAACGCAATCACCTCGTTATTTGGTGCTCCTATTGTTATTTGGTTATTAATCAGAAAGAAAGCTATTTATTTATAATTTGGATTCTAAAAAAAATCATATCGCTTTAAAAGTTGAAAATCTTTCTATTGGATATCAATCCAAAAAGGAAACAACTGTCATTACTTCAAACCTGAATTTTGAAATTAATAGAGGAGCTTTCGTTTGCATACTGGGTAAAAATGGAATTGGAAAATCTACATTATTGCGGACACTCTCCAAAGTTCAATCGCCAATTGAAGGAACTGTTTTTCTTAATGGAAGTAAACTAAGCTCTTTTACCAATCCCGAATTGGCTAAAAACTTAAGTTTAGTGTTAACAGAAAAATTGCCAGAAAGTAATTTAACCGTGTTTGAACTAATCGCTTTGGGCAGACAACCGTATACAAATTGGATTGGTAAACTTACTAATAATGACCTTGATATTATTTTTAAATCCATTAAACTCACTGGGCTAGAACACCTCATAAATAAAAAATACTATGAATTAAGTGATGGACAATTTCAACGGGTTTTAATTTCTAGAGCCTTAGCACAAGACACCAATACGATTATTCTTGATGAACCTACTGCCCATTTAGATATTGAGCATACCTTGGAGACCTTCCAGTTATTAAAAGAATTGGCAGTGAAAGAAAACAAAACGATTATTATATCCACCCATGAAATTCAATTAGCGATTCAATCTGCTGAAGAACTTTTTTTGATGACTGAAAATGATTTTATTGGTGGTAAACCATCAGACTTAATTAAAGATAAAAGCATAGATGCACTCTTCTCCAACAATTCCATAATTTTTGATGCTGTTAAAGAACAATTTGTTTTAAAACAACCATCCTAAAATCAATCAGGACACTGATAATAAGATTGTTAAAAAAAGTTAATTTTTCACAATTAAAGTAAAAACAAGTATCTTTACAGTCTATATAAATTCACATATACCTATGAATAAATTCACCACCCTAGTCATTGGATTATTATTAGTTTCTTCCTATAAAATTAGTAGTCAGACTATTACCGATACCACCCCAATTAATGCAACTACTTTTGCTAACACCATTAAACCCGAAGATGTAAAAAAACACGTGTTTACATTGGCTTCTGATGAATTTGAAGGCCGATTAACTGGAGCCAGAGGTCAAAAAATGGCTGCTGATTATTTAGCAAAAGAATACGAATCCTTCGGTTTAACAGGTAATTATTTAACTGGAGATTATCTTCAAATCGTACCAAAAGAAGCCTTAAATAATCAATCGGAAAACGATTCTGAAAATGTTCTTGCCTTTATAGAAGGGTCAGAATCCCCGAATGAAATCATAATTGTCTCATCTCATTACGATCATGAAGGAATAAAAAATGGACTTATTTATAATGGTGCTGATGACAATGCCTCTGGAACAAGTGCCGTTTTAGAAATTGCCGAAGCATTTGCCTTGGCTAAAAAAGCAGGACATGGTCCAAAAAGATCACTGTTATTTATCAATTTTACAGGTGAAGAAAAAGGCCTTTTAGGTTCAGATTACTATTCAAGTAACCCAACCTATCCTTTAAACCAATTTGTAGCAGCCCTAAATATTGATATGATTGGTCGTATTGGTTCTGAAAAAGAAGGAAATGAAAATTATATTTATATAATTGGAGCAGATAAATTAAGCAGTGAATTACACGAAATAAATGAAACTGCTAATAGCACCTACACACATTTAGAATTAGATTACACCTATAATGCAATAGATGATGAAAACCGATTTTATTACAGATCTGATCATTACAATTTTGCAAAGCACAACATCCCTGTTATCTTTTATTTTAATGGAACACATGCTGATTATCACAAACCAACCGACACGGCTGATAAAATAAATATTGATTTATTAACCAAACGTACGCAACTTATTTTTTATACAGCCTGGGAATTAGCAAATCGTGAAGACCGTATTATAGTTGACCAAATTGATTAAATTTCTAGTGAAGAATCTTAAAAAGCAACTCTTTTAAAATATCAGAGTCTGAACTATTAGAGTTCACCCCCTTACTATTAACATCTGCTTCTCGTAATAAACCGATTACTTGAGACACTTTGCGCATTGGATATGACCGAGCCGCGGCAACGTAATCCTTTACAAAAAAAGGATGCACCTTTAATGCCTTTGCAGCACTGTTTTGGGTTTTATCTTTTAACCCGTGATATAATAGCAGTTTTGTAAAAAACCCACTTAAGGTAGCAATAGATACTACCAAAGGATGTGTTTTCGGACTTTGAGCAAAGTAATTAATGATTTGATTCACCTTTACAATATTTTTATCACCTATTGCTTTTAACAATTCAAAATTATTAAAATCTTTACTAATTCCTATATTCTCTTCAATCAGTTTAGGGGTGATTTCATTTCCCTTCGGAATAATGAGCATCAATTTTTCGAGTTCATTACTAATTTTACTCAAATCATTTCCTAGAAACTCCACCAACATTTGAGAAGCTTTGGGTTTAATCTCATAACTTCGACCAGCCAATACGTTCCGAATCCAATCTCCAATCTTATTATCATACATTTTTTTGCTTTCAAACAGAACTCCGTTTTCAGCAACCACTTTGGCTAATTTTTTTCTTTTATCTAATGATTTATATTTATAGCACATCACCAAAACTGTAGTTGGTTGTGGATTTTTAGCATAATCCACCAAATTTTCAATTGATCTAGAAAGATCTTGGGCTTCTTTTACAATTATAACCTGCCGCTCTGCCATCATAGGAAAACGCTTGGCATTCGAAATAATATCCTCTATAGCAATTTCTCTACCATACAACACCATCTGATTAAACCCCTTTTCTTCTTCTGATAAAACAGATTTTTCGATAAACTCAGAGATCTTATCAATATAATAAGGCTCCTCACCCATTAAGAAATAAATAGGTGCAATGTTTCCTGCTTTTATATCTGCAACTATTCGTGTTACATCTGCCATAAATGAATAAAATTTAGCATTTTTGCTTTATGCAAAAGTTGAATTTACCAACGTATCAGTTCAAACTCAAAAATAATCAAAATAAGCAACTTATTTTCGATATTATTAGAAAAAAATATGTGGTTCTAACTCCAGAGGAATGGGTTCGACAAAACTTAATACAATACCTCATTCAAGAGAAAAAATATCCTATTTCTTTAATTGCTTGTGAAAAACAATTGTTGATCAACAATCGAAAAAAACGTTTCGATATTTTAATTTTTGATGCCTACGGAAATCCAAGTCTTATGATAGAATGCAAGGCTCCAAGCATTAAAATATCACAAGATACTTTTGACCAAATCGCACAATACAATATGGTGGTAAACGCAAAAAATTTGATTGTAAGCAACGGTTTGCAACACTATTCTTGTGAAATGAATCATGTGCAGAAATCGTATGTTTTTTTGAAGGAAATACCAACCTATTCAATTAATTAATTTTTTATTTCAAATAATATTTTTGTTTCTCAAACACTAATCGTAATATAGCAATGAATTAATATAAAGGTGATGGGATTGACTAAAACAGAAATATTCACAAATCAACAAAACAAAATTGCACAGTTTGCAAAAGTCTTTGGGCACCCTGCACGTGTTTCCATTTTACAATACCTATTTAAACTTAACTCTTGTGTTTGTGGCGATTTGGTGAATGAAATTGGATTAGCCCAACCTACTATTTCACAACATTTAAAAGAATTAAAACATTTAGGATTGATTAAGGGAGATATAGAAGGAACTCGCGTTTGTTATTGCATTCATAATAAAAATTGGACTGCAATGAAAACCGTGATGTCTGAATTTTTAAATCAAGACGACCCTAAAACACCGGATTGCTGTTAAAAATTAAATTTATTCATCGAATTAAAAAACATACAAGATAAATGATACCTTCTCAATCAATCTTATTTCCAGAAATAGAAAAAACTATTCAAAATTTAAATCCGAAAACGATTACCGATAAACGTAAAAATATACTAAAACCGCTAATTGATTTTATTCAGTCAAAGGTTTCAAACAATCAAGAAATTAGAATTAATTTCATCTGTACGCACAATTCACGAAGAAGCCATTTATCACAAGTTTGGGGGCAAACTATGGTGAACTATTTTAACATTAAAAATGTATTTTGTTATTCAAGCGGAACAGAGGCTACTGCATTGTTTCCCATGGTTGCACAGACATTGCAAAAATCAGGGTTTCAGATAAAAACTATTTCAAATACTGAAAACCCTATTTACAGTATTAAATATAGTGATAATGAGCCCCCTATCATCGGGTTTTCAAAAAAATTAGATGATGACTTTAATCCAAAGTCAGAATTCGCAGCAATTATGACTTGTTCACACGCTGATGGAAACTGTCCTCTTATTTCAGGTGCAGAAAAACGAATTCCAATAACTTTTGATGATCCAAAGGCATTTGACAATACTCCAATACAGGCCGAAAAATACGAAGAAAGAAGTCTGCAAATTGCAACTGAATTATTTTACGTATTTTCACAAGTATATTCATAAAAATGACCGTAAAAAAATTAAGTTTTATTGACAGAAACCTAACTTTATGGATTTTTGTAGCAATGGCAATTGGAGTTAGTCTTGGATATTTTATTCCATCATTTCCAAATCTCATAAATTCATTCAATAGCGGAACTACCAATATTCCTATTGCAATTGGGTTAATATTAATGATGTATCCTCCTTTGGCAAAGGTGAATTTCGCGCTATTACCAAAAGTTTTTAGAGATACTAAAATCCTATCCATTTCACTTATTCTCAACTGGATTATTGGCCCTATTTTAATGTTTATTTTGGCAATTACATTTTTACGTGATTATCCCGAATATATGGTCGGACTAATATTGATTGGTCTGGCGCGTTGCATTGCAATGGTTTTGGTTTGGAATGATCTTGCGGAAGGCAGCAGCGAATATGGAGCAGGATTGGTTGCTTTAAACAGTATTTTTCAAGTATTTGCCTATAGTTTTTATGCTTGGATTTTCATAACCGTTCTTCCACCCTATTTCGGATTTGAAGGTGCTATTGTAGACATCTCTATAGGAACGATTGCAGAAAGTGTTGCTATTTATTTGGGGATTCCTTTTGTAATGGGAATATTGAGCAGGTTAATCCTAGTAAAGTTAAAAGGTGAAGAATGGTACTCCACGAAATTTATTCCAACAATCTCACCAATTACCTTAATTGCTCTTTTATTTACAATTGTAGTTATGTTCTCTTTGAAAGGAGAGTTAATCGTCAAAATCCCGATGGATGTTTTGATTATTGCTGTTCCTTTACTTATTTATTTTACTCTAATGTTTCTTATTGGATTTTTCTTAACCAAAGCAACCGGAGCAACCTATGACAAAACCGCATCAGTAGCTTTTACGGCTGCAGGAAATAATTTTGAATTAGCAATTGCAGTAGCCATTGCCGTATTTGGACTAAACTCTGGACAGGCATTTGCTGGAGTCATTGGTCCATTGGTTGAAGTTCCTGCATTAATATTTTTGGTCAGAGTTTCCTTTTGGCTAAAGAAAAAATATTATGGAAAAAGTTAACTCCCAAATTCAACCATTATTTCCAATTAATGTATGTTTGCATTAATGAAAATAGCAATCGTCATATTAAATTGGAATGGTAAGGAATTACTAGAAAAATTCTTACCGTCTATAATAGCACACAGTCCTGTTGAACTTTGTGATATTTACGTAGCAGACAATGCTTCTACCGACGATTCTATTACTTTTATAAAGGAACAATTCCCTACGATTAAAATCATTCAGAACTCATCTAATGGTGGTTTTGCCAAAGGTTATAATGATGCGCTTAATCAAGTTGATGCGCCGTTATATGCTCTTGTAAATTCCGATATTGAAGTTACAGAACACTGGCTAGAACCCATTTTAGATTATTTTAAAACACATCCGAATACGGCCATTATTCAGCCTAAAATTTTAGATTATAACAATAAAGAAAAATTTGAATATGCAGGTGCTGGTGGTGGATTTATAGACTCTTATGGTTTCGCTTATTGTAGGGGTCGGATTTTTAACGCGCTTGAATTCGATAAGAATCAATACAATGATACCACGGATATATTTTGGGCATCGGGTGCTTGTCTTTTTATTCGCTCAAAAGTATTTCATGAACTAAATGGTTTTGATGAAAACTATTTTGCCCATTTTGAAGAAATTGATTTGTGTTGGAGAGCAAAAAATTTGAATTATACAATTTCCTATGTAGGAACTTCTACGGTTTATCATGTAGGTGGAGCAACATTAAAAGAAAACAATCCGCGTAAAACTTTTCTAAACTTTAGAAACAGTTTACTAACACTTACTAAAAACCTACCAAGAAAAGGTTTGTTCAAAACATTATTTCTTCGTCTTGTATTTGATGGGATTGCTGGTGTTAAGTTTATTTTTGAGTTTAAGCCAACACACACCTTTGCTATTATAAAAGCACATTTTAGTTTTTACTATCATTTAAGAACCTCCCTTAAAAAGAGAAAAGAACAGCCCTCAAAATTGGTTGATTTTTACAAAACAAAAAGTATTGTTTGGCAATTTTATGTCAAAAATAAAAAGAAGTTTTCTGATTTAATTTAAATTACATCCAAAGAACCTTTACCTTCTCTTATTACTTCTGGATAATCACCTGTTAAATCTATAACTGTAGATGCTATATTTCCGCCATATCCACCATCAATAACCACATCAACAATGTTTGCCCATTTTTCAAAAATCAATTCAGGGTCGGTTGTATATTCTATCATTTCATCTTCATCATGAATTGAAGTTGACACAATAGGGTTTCCCAATTCTTTAACCAAAGCTCGGGCTATATTGTTGTCTGGAACTCGAATCCCAACGGTTTTCTTTTTCTTAAAGATTTTTGGTAAGTTATTATTTCCAGGTAAAATAAAAGTATAAGCTCCCGGTAGAGATCGTTTTAAAAGTTTATATATAGGCGTGTCAATTTGCCTTACAAAATCAGATAAATGGCTCAGGTCGTTACAAATGAAAGAGAAATTTGCTTTTTCTAACTTCACTCCCTTTATACGAGCAATCTTTTCCAAAGCCTTAGAGTTGGTAATATCACACCCTAAAGCATAAATCGTATCTGTCGGATAAATTATCAAACCCCCTTTTTTTAAAACTTTTATAATTTTATCAATTTCCGAAAGGTTTGGGTTTGTATCATATAATTTTATAAATTGGGCCATAAAATAATTAATTTCGAATTATTAAACTATATCAACATGAATTCTACTCAGTACAAATTTAACAAAATACTTATTCTAACATTCTTAATTATTGGATTTTATTCTTGTAGCGACGACAATGAAGACCTTACTCCACCGTATTTAGCAGTTTCTGAAATAGAAGATGTAGCCTATGGCACTGATTCTGATCAGGTTTATGATATTTATTTACCCGCTGGCAGATCTAAGTTAACTACTAAAACTTTTATTTTAATACATGGTGGATCATGGATATCTGGCGACAAAGATGATATGACTAATTTTGTCACTCTATTAAAAACAAATTTTCCAGATTATGCTATCGTTAATATTAATTATCGCCTAGCAAATGTTGGAATTTCTCCATTTCCTATGCAAACTATCGATATCCAATCCGTTTTAGGTCATTTAAAAAATAATTCAGACACCTACCAAATCAAACAAAAATATGCCTTTATAGGAGCGAGTGCCGGAGCACATTTAGCAATGTTATACTCCTACAAATATGATCGTAATTCTGTAACTGAAATGGTTTGCAGTATCGTTGGACCGACTAACTTTACAGACCCTAGCTATCTTGATGATCCTGAATATTCCGATATATTGATGGCGTTTAAATATGCTACAGGGGTAGACATCTTCGAAAACCCAAGTTTTTATGAAGATTTTAGTCCCTTCCATGCTGTTACTGAAATAGCACCACCTACGATATTATTTTATGGCGGAAAGGATGATCTTGTACCAACTTCTCAAGGTGTAAATCTAAATACTAAATTAACCGAATTAGATGTGGTACATGAATTTATATTCTACGAAAACGAAGGTCATGGTTGGACAGGTCCAAACCTTTCAGATACCTACACAAAACTTGTGAATTTCACCAAATTACACTTCTAATTTAGAACTAAAAAAACGTGGTTTGCAAAAATTTGCAAACCACGTTTTTTTATATAATATTTTGAAACAATTAGTTTTCAACCAATCGAAA
>JAGLDM010000084.1 GCA_023145595.1 Flavobacteriaceae bacterium
TCAGCGGTAGGTTACCAACCAACATTGGCAACAGAAATGGGTGCAATGCAAGAACGTATTACATCAACTAAAAAGGGTTCTATTACATCTGTACAAGCGGTTTACGTACCTGCAGATGATTTAACAGATCCTGCGCCAGCAACAACGTTTGCGCATTTAGATGCAACTACAGTATTGTCTCGTAAAATTGCAGAATTAGGTATTTATCCTGCGGTAGACCCATTAGATTCTACTTCAAGAATTTTAACTGCAGATATTTTAGGTGATGAACATTATAATACAGCACAAGCGGTTAAAGAGTTGTTACAACATTACAAAGAGTTACAAGATATTATTGCCATTTTAGGTATGGAGGAGTTATCTGAAGAAGATAAATTAATCGTTCACCGCGCACGTCGTGTTCAACGTTTCTTATCTCAACCATTCCACGTTGCAGAGCAATTTACCGGAATACCAGGAGTGTTGGTTGATATTAAAGATACGATCAAAGGATTTAATATGATCATGAATGGTGAATTAGATAAATACCCAGAAGCAGCATTTAACTTACGTGGATCGATTCAAGAAGCAATTGATGCGGGAGAGAAAATGTTAGCTGAAGCGTAATTGGTTAATAGTTGTTTGTTGATGGCTTTAAGGCGAGCAACAAACAACAAACAACAAACAACTAAATATGAAGTTAGAAATCATAACACCTGAAGCAACACTTATAAACACGGAAGTTAATTCCGTAACAGTACCTGGTATTAATGGGTCTTTTCAGATGTTAGACAACCACGCTCCAATAGTTTCATTCTTAGCAAAAGGAAATGTGAAGTTTAATGGTGGCGCTGTAAATATTGAAGAAGAATTTCAAGAAATGTTCACAAAAAAAGATGGCGATTATTTATTAGCTATCAAAAGTGGTACTATTGAAATGAGAGACAATAAAGTAATTATTTTAGCAGATTAAGGTTCTTATTTAATTGAAAATATTTTGAACTCCGTTTACTTTTAGTCTTCGGAGTTTTTTTTATACAATTATTCTAAGAAAAGAAAAGATTCTCCATTTTTCGTTTCTTTCGCTATTTGGGCAATGGTTTTACTAAAGACACCTTGTTTCAATGCTTTTTTAAAGGGAGCGGTTACATGATGTATAGCACAGGGTTTTTCATCGCTACAAGTCGGAAGCCCTAAAAAACAATTAGTGAAAATTCCCAACCCATCAATACATTCAATAATATCTATAAGGTTTCTTGAAAGTTCCTTTTCTGTAAGATAGAACCCCCCATTTGGACCTTTAATAGACCTTATAATTTTTCCTTTACTCAGTTTTTGAAAAATTTTAGCCAAAAATGGAGCGGGAACACGTATTCGTTCAGCAATTAACTTAGAACTAGTTTTGTTGAATTCGTCATTATTTATAGCCAAACATAAAACGGCTCTAATTGCATATTTACAAGAATTGGAAAGCATACTGTTTTTCGGCAAAAATAAAAGATATACAAGTATTTTGTCGTGACAAATATCATGTTTAAAAAAAACTAACCTTATTATCACACTTATGGCGTTAGCATTTGTTTCTTGCGCTAAAAAATACGCGACTCCCCTTTTTTAGGATGGGACAGATGAACAAAAAAGCCCCCTCTTTGGTGTGATACCTTTTTTATTTCTTAAATTTGATGCGCAACCCAACGTCTTCAAAAGCCAGAAACACATAAATTCCTACATGAAAACATCAAGATTCCTTCTCTTCTTATTTCTTTTCGCCATACTACCAAACTTGGTTATGGCACAAGACGAAAAACCAAAAGTCGCCTTGGTCTTAAGTGGCGGTGGCGCCAAGGGGATTGCGCATATCCCGCTTTTACAAACCTTAGATTCTTTGGGTATTGTACCCGATTTAATTATAGGGACAAGTATGGGAAGTATTGTTGGTGGACTATATGCTATGGGGTATTCTGGTGATAGCATTGCGGCAATATCTAAAAATCTTGATTGGGATAATTTATTAGGAGGCGATATTCCTTTATCTAAAGTAAGTGTTGAAGAAAAAAAAGAGTTTAAAAGGTACCTTGTTGATGTTGATCTTATTAAAGGAAAACCAAAAGTAAGTACTTCATTCTTAAACGATCAAAACTTACGAGAATTTCTAACTTTCACAACATATCCGGTTCATAATATTCACGATTTCGACGACCTTCCCACCCCTTTTAGAGCCATGGCAACAGATTTGGTAAACGGAAATGAGGTCATTTTGAAGAATGGCTCCTTAAGTGTGGCAATGCGAGCAAGCATGTCTATTCCTGGTGTTTTTAAACCCGTGTCTTTTAAAAACACTTTACTGGTTGATGGAGGGGTGTTAAATAATTTTCCGGTAGATATTGCAAAAAAAATGGGTGCAGATATCATTATTGGAAGTGACGTTGGCGGAGGTATGGAACCCATCGAAAATCTTGATAATCTTTCAGCAATTATTTTTCAAACCGCTATGCTCAATAGCAATTTAAAAAACCCCAGCAACCGTAAACTTTGTAATATATTAGTAGATCATGTGCCGAACTTGACCTATTCAACAGGGGACTTTTCAAAGAGTAATGAGATTTACGAAGAAGGGAAAATTGCAACGACTATACAAAAATACAAACTACAAGAATTAGCAAAACAACTAAGTAATTTTTCAAAAAGAAAACACAAACTTCCTCTTTCCGTACCTCTTTTTAAACTTGACAGTATTAAATACTCAAATATTAGTGACGCAAATATTGATCTTGTAAAATCCCGAATTAATATTCAAACTCAAAAATTATACTCACGCGAAGAACTCATTGAAGGGATTGACAGAGCAATAGGAACTCAACTATTTAAAGAAATACAATACCATCCATTGGAATTTGATGAAAATAAAATAGGTGTTGAGGTTCAAGGTTTTGAAAAATCAAAACATCAGATTAAATCTGCTCTGCATTATGACAACGCAGAAGGGTTTGGATTATTATTAAATTATACTGGTCGAAATATTATAGGAAAGGCATCCCGTTTTATC
>JAGLDM010000085.1 GCA_023145595.1 Flavobacteriaceae bacterium
AGTAAATAAGATTTTAGAGATTTTATATATTAGAATAACGAAAATAATTAAAAGTTGATGGACATAGATAAAAGTTGGAAGCCAATATTACAATCAGAATTCGAAAAACCTTATTTTAAAGAATTGGAAGAATTTGTACAGTTTGAATATGCTCAAAATACCTGTTATCCAAAAGAAGAACAAATTTTCTCTGCGTTTGATCACTGTTCTTTTGACGATTTAAAAGTGGTGATTATTGGTCAAGATCCTTATCATGGTGTTGGTCAAGCAAACGGATTGTGTTTTTCTGTAAATGATGGTATAAAGCACCCTCCTTCACTTGTGAATATTTTTAAAGAATTACAAACAAATTTGAATCAATCAATTCCTTTAAGTGGGAATTTAGAACGATGGGCAGATCAAGGAGTGTTGCTTTTAAATGCTACGTTAACGGTTCGAGCACATGAAGCAGGAAGTCATCAAAAGAAAGGTTGGGAGCAATTTACAGATGCCGTAATTCAACGCATATCCGAAGAAAAAGAAGACATTGTTTTTTTGTTATGGGGTGGTTTTGCAAAGAAAAAAGGAAAAAAAATAGATAGAACCAAGCATTCTGTATTAGAATCTGGACACCCATCTCCGTTGAGTGCAAATAGAGGGTATTGGTTTGGTAATAAGTGTTTTAGTGAAGCGAATATCTTTTTAAAAAACAAGAATTTGGATGAGGTGATGTGGTAGTCTTTTTAAAAAAAAGGTAATGGTGATAAAAATTATAAGCGTTGTTTTTACTTAACTAAAAAGTAAAAGTTTAATGGAATTAGATGGATCTTAAATACAAACGTTCTACTTTTTCACGAGCCCACGGAGTTCTTCGTAAAAATTTTAAACTTGATTTAATACTTGGGTTCGATTTAAAACAATTGATTTTGATGCGTTTGTTCAACTCTTCCCAACCATATTCTGAAACCAAATATTGCAGCATTTCTGCGAGTTTAACTCCATGTAGAGGATTGTTTGGTTGGCTTTGCGTCATATTATTTATATTCACTTGTATAATGCAATTTCACCGTAGGAAATTTGCTTTGCGTCATTTGTATGGTAAATTCAGAATCGGCAAAGAAAACCAATTGACCCTGCTTGTCCTTTGCTAAATAGCGTTGTTTGGTGCGCTTAAATTCCTTGAATTCATCATTTTTAGCATTCTCTGGTTCTACCCAGCATACTTTGTGCATTGCTAAGTTTTCATAAGAACATTTTGCACCATATTCATGTTCTAATCGATATTGAATTACTTCATATTGAAGCGCTCC
>JAGLDM010000086.1 GCA_023145595.1 Flavobacteriaceae bacterium
CATCTCTTGGGTGATAAAAACTTTACTATACTCGTTTCATGTGTGTTGTTTTGAATTATATAATTTCAGCAACTAATTCCTTTAAACCTTCAAATCTATTGGTTTGTACCTGATTTAATTTTTCACCATTCTCGAACGTCGCAAAAGTTGGTAAATTATCAACAGTAGCCAATTTACGAGATTCAGGAAATTTCTCAGCATCAACCAAAACAAAGGCAATGCTTTCGTTTTCTGAAGCCAATTTTTTGAATTTCGGTTTCATAATTCTACAATTCCCACACCATGATGCAGAAAATTGCACTACAACTTTATCGTTGTCTTTTATAATTTGTGCTAAACTATCGTCTGTGATTTCTGTCAACATAAAACAAATATTTTAAAGTTAGAATTTTCTTTTAATGCTTTGCTAAATATTCAGCAGTACTATTTCTATCGGCACCCATTGCATCTTTTCCTTCTTCCCAGTTTGCAGGGCAAACCTCACCATTTTCTTGTACATGTGTATATGCATCAATCAATCGTAAATATTCCTTTACATTTCTACCTAAAGGCATGTCATTTACACTTTCATGGAAGATTTTACCATCTTCATCAATTAAGTAAGTTGCTCTAAAAGTAACGTTTGACCCAGTAATTTCAATAGAATCATAATTTTCATTATATATTTCTTCATCAATGTCTAAAATACCTAATACATTTGATAAATTACGTGTTGTATCTGCTAATATAGGGTATGTTACTCCTTCAATTCCGCCATTATCTTTAGCCGTATTTAACCATGCAAAATGCACTTCGTTTGTATCGCAAGAAGCACCAATTACAATTGTATTTCTTTTTTCAAATTCAGGCAAAGCCTCTTGGAATGCGTGTAATTCTGTTGGGCAAACAAAAGTAAAGTCTTTTGGATACCAGAATAATAACACTTTTTTTCCTTTTTCCGTTGCTTCCTTAAAAATATTGATTCTTAAATTATCACCCATTTCTGAAATTGCGTCAATTTCAATACTTGGAAATTTTTTACCTACTAATGCCATTGTTTTTATATTTAATGATTTATAATTTATTTCTGATACAAATTTAATGATAAAACTTGTTTTTTGACGAGAATATTTATTTTTAAAATCAATATTAAAATAGAAGATTCTTATAGTGTTGTGATTTTTGAATATTATAATAAATCAGCATTTCATTTACAAATTGTATTTTTGCCACATAAAAAACAAGTTTGATATTAAGCCAATATACATCAGAATTTAAAAAGAACTTCAGATTAGCCTCACCAGTTATTTTGGGGATGTTAGGGCATGCTTTTGTCGGCGTTGTTGATAATGTGATGGTAGGTCAACTAGGTACAGCAGAATTGGCGGCTGCATCTTTGGGAAATAGTTTTGTCTTTGTAACAATGTCTGTAGGGATTGGATTCTCAACAGCAATTACTCCGTTGGTGGCAGAGGCAGATGCCGAAAATGATGGTAATAAACTAAAATCTTCTTTTAAACACGGGTTGTTTTTGTGTACGGTATTAGGATTGAGTATGTTTTTACTGACGTATGCAGCAATTCCGTTGTTAGATTATATGAAGCAACCTCAAGAGGTAGTAGAATTAACAATTCCATATTTAAAATTAATATCATTGTCATTATTTCCACTCATCGTTTTTCAGGGGTTTAAGCAATTTTCTGACGGGATGTCCTTTACGAAATATCCTATGTACTCTACTTTGTTAGGGAATGTGGTAAATGTTGTTTTGAATTATCTTTTAATATTTGGAAAGTTTGGATTTCCAGAATTAGGGATTATTGGTGCGGCTTATGGAACGTTGATTTCAAGGTTCTTAATGTGGTTTCATTTATGGTGGTTATTGCGAGGTAGAGAAAAATCAAGGGTTTACGTTACAAATATTAAGTTGTTTGTTCTGGAGAGTGATATGCTCAAGAAAATTTTGAATCTTGGTTTTCCTAGTGCCATGCAAATGGTTTTTGAAACTTCCATTTTTACCGGTGCTATATGGCTTAGTGGTACTTTGGGTAAGAATCCACAAGCAGCAAATCAAATAGCATTGAATATGGGGACTATTACCTTTATGGTTGCCATGGGTATGAGTGTAGCTGCTATGATTCGCGTTGGAAATCAGAAAGGATTAAAAAACTTTAAAGAATTGCGAAGAATAGCCTATTCCATTTTTTTTATGACTCTTGTTTTTGAAATTGTTTTTGCTGCATTTTTCTTACTGTTTCATAAATCATTACCCAAATTGTATTTAGATATGGGAGACGTGTCGCAGTTGGCAGACAATACCGAAGTCGTGATTTTGGCGGCTAAATTACTGCTAGTAGTTGCTGTTTTTCAGATTTCAGATGGTATTCAAGTCGTTGTGCTAGGAGCCTTAAGAGGTCTGCAAGATGTAAATATTCCAACTATTATGACCTTTGTTTCCTACTGGATGATTGGTTTTCCAATTAGTTATTTCTTAGGTAAAGAAGACGTTTATGGTATTTTTGGAATATGGATGGGCTTATTGGCAGGATTAACTGCTGCCGCAATTTTATTATCTTTGCGATTCAATTATTTAACAAAAAAACTAATTATAACTAATCATGGAAACTCCTAAATTTTTAATGGGTGATAATTCTGATCACCAAGATTCAATCTTTGTAATTCATACAGAATATCCTCGATTTATCATAAACTTGGTTGATGATGAAATTGAGTGGTGGGAAAGTTTTAAGCGAGATGACGAAGAAGAATTAACAACTGAAGTGGCGGTTTTAATAGAAGAGGCTAGTGCTTTTTATGATGAAGAGATGAAGCGGTATGCAGATTAGTTTAAAAACTAATTTGTAATTCGTAGAGGAATAACTCGACAGAAAAGTAAAGATATAAATGATGCGAAAACTCAAAATATTTATTTGCTTCTTCTTGATTGCGTTGGGGTATTCTAAAATTCAGAGTCAAGAATTAGCAAAAAACACAACAGAAAAAATGAATTCTAAAAATTTAAATTTCGCTACCTTTGGTGGTGGATGCTTTTGGTGTACTGAAGCTGTTTTTGAACAATTAGAAGGAGTTTTAAAGGTGGAATCTGGTTATTCAGGAGGGCATGTTAAAAATCCGGCTTATAGAGAGGTTACAAGTGGTAGTACTGGTCATGCAGAGGTAATTCATATTTCATACAATCCTTCAGTTATTAGTTATGAGGAATTACTTGATGTTTTCTTTAACACCCACAATCCAACGACTTTAAATCAACAAGGTGCCGACAGAGGAACTCAATACAGGTCTGCTGTTTTTTATCATGATACAGCGCAACAATTGGCAGCAAATAAAATGATTGAAGCTTTAAATGTAGCCAACGTATTTGAAAATAAAATAGTTACAGAAGTAACTGAATTTGATGCTTTTTATGTTGCTGAAGATTACCATCAAGATTATTATGTAAATAATAAAACGCAAGGGTATTGTCAGGTTGTTATCAACCCGAAGTTAACAAAATTTCAAAAGCAGTATAAAGACAAGTTGAAAAAATAAACTCCGATTAAATTTTATTTAGGTTCCATAATCACACAAGGGATAATCATTTCTTCCAAAGAAACCCCTCCATGTTGATACGTGTTTTTATAGTATTTAACAAAATGGTTATAATTATTTGGGTAGGCAAAGAACAAGTCCTCTTTAGCAAAAACAAATGAACTGTTTATGTTAATTGAAGGTAAATGAATGTCTTTAGGGTTTTTAACAGTATACACATCTTTGTCGTTGTATGTTAAACTACGACCTGTTTTATACCTCAAATTAGAACTAATATTTTTATTCCCAATTATTTTGGTAGGCGATTTTGCGTTTATGGTTCCGTGATCTGTAGTAATAATTAACTTTTGTCCCATCTCTTGTGCTTTTTGAATAATTTCGAGTAGAGGTGAGTTTTGAAACCAACTCATAGTTAGTGACCGATAGGCTTTGTCGTCATCTGCCAATTCTTTGATTACATCCATTTCTGTTTTTGAATGTGAAAGCATATCAACAAAATTATATACGATGACCGTTAAATCATTTTCTTTGGTACTTCTATAATTATCGGCTAATTGTTTACCAGCCTTTAAATTGGTAATTTTAAAGTATTCATGGTTAATATCCAATCCTAACCTTTTAATTTGCTCTATTAAAAAATCATTCTCATACAGGTTTTTACCGCCCTCATCGGTATCATTTTTCCAATAATTAGGATACGTTTTTTGCATTTCTGCGGGCATTAATCCAGAGAAAATAGCATTTCTAGAGTATTGAGTTGCTGTTGGAAGGATGCTGTAAAAAGCAACTTCTTCATCCTTTTTATAAAATTCAGTAACCAAGGGCTCCATTATGCGCCATTGGTCATATCTAAGATTATCAATAACGACTAAAAGTGTTCCTTTGTCTTTGTCAATATTTGGGACAACATAATCTTTAAATAAGGTGTGTGACATTGTAGGCTTGTCTTCACCTTCAAACCAATCTTGATAGTTTTTTTTTATAAATTTAAAAAACTGAGAATTGGCTTCTTGCTTTTGGCTTTCCAAAACCTCTATCATTCCAGGATCATTGATGTTTTCTAATTCAATTTCCCAGTACACCAATTTCTGATACAATTCGGCCCATTCTTCATAAGAATTTACCATAGACAAATCCATTGCAATTTTTCTAAATTCTTGCTGATAGTTTGAAGTGGTTTTTTCAGAAACCAATCTTGAATGATCTAGATTTTTTTTGAGGCTTAGTAAAATTTGATTCGGGTTTACAGGTTTAATCAAATAATCTGCAATTTTATTACCAATGGCGTCTTCCATAATATACTCCTCTTCGCTTTTGGTAATCATTATAATGGGAAGATTCGAGTGTTTAGATTTAATATCGGTAAGTGTTTCTAAACCAGACATTCCGGGCATATTCTCATCTAAGAAAACAATATCGAAAACACCTTCTTGAACCATGTCAATTGCATCGGCACCATTGGTACACGTTGAAACTTTATAATTCTTTTTTTCTAAAAAAATGATATGTGATTTTAATAAATCAATTTCATCATC
>JAGLDM010000087.1 GCA_023145595.1 Flavobacteriaceae bacterium
GTAAAACTTACTTAATTTGGCTTTGCGCCTGTTTAATCTTTTTTCTTGCAAAAAGCATCATTCCGCCGCCAATCACGAATAAAGTCAATCCTGATACTAAAGCCGTTGTTCTGCGAATATCGGTATCAGAATAAATCATTGAAAATGACACGATAACGCCAAAAAATAAAATAAAAAACCCCAAGGCATTGTTGATTTGAGCATTTTTAAGTTTCATTCTAAGTTCTATTTGTTCTTTATCCATAATTGTTCAGATTTAAAAAATGTAATATATTATAAATAGAATAGTCAAAGATCCGAGTGCCCAATACTTTAAATTATTGTACCAATGACGATCACTCTTTTCCACCCCTTCGTAAGCATAATCTGTTGGTATCATCATTACTAAAATACCGATGATTACGAATAATACAAGAAATATGTTTTTTGCGTTTTCTGTTGAAACACCCGCAAGCCAATCAAAATTAAGCATATTTATAGTCTTTAATTGTTATTAATTTTCTTCTTTACTTTCCATTATTTTAGAACTAAATACAAGCCCTTTCAATCGTTCATCGCTGTGAGGTTTCGTGAATAAACTAACAACTACATTCACAATAAATCCGACAACAAATGACCACCATGAAATATATAAGAATGGATCTTCAATAGTAAAGTGTTGGTCTTTGGTAATGTTCATATAAATTGCTGAAGCAATACCAATGGTTAATGCAGAAACTCCACCCCATTGCGTTGTTCTCTTCCAAAAAATACCTAATAAAAGAATAGCGAATAGTGGCCCTTGGAAAAAGGACATAAATGTTTGAATTGCCACATACATACCAGGGTAATTTTCAGTAATAGGAGCGGTTGAAACTCCAATAACTAACAATACTAAAGTAGTAACTTGACCTACTTTTAAATAATGCTTGTCACTTGCATTTTTCTTGATATATGGTTCGTAAATATCTTTTGTAAATAATGTTGCTGTTGAGTTTAAAAGTGAATCTACACTCGACATCAATGCTGCAAAGAATGCAGCAAACATCAATCCGATTAATCCAGGAGGAAGCACCTCTTTAATCATTGCAGGCAATGATTGATCACCATCTTCTAAGCCAGGAATTAAAGCTACAGCAATTAAACCAGGGAATAAAACCAAGATTGGAATAAACATTTTTAAAGCCGATGCAAAAATCATACTTGCTTTTGCATGCCACTCATTCTTAGCGGTTAATGTTCTTTGAATTATTGATTGATTTCCAATCATATAAGCGTTAGACATCACAAAGGTGAGTCCGAAGAGTATCCCCGTCCACGGAAAGGGTGAACTGGAGCCGATTGGTTGAATAATATCAAAATGACTTTGATATTCAGGCCCCATATTGGTTACCTTATCTACCAATTCGTGCCAACCACCAACGGCATCTAAACTCAAATAAATCAAGGCAAAACCTCCAACAAACATAATTACCATTTGTACCACATCTGTCATAATTACCGCAGTAATACCACCAAAATAGGTGTATAAACCTACGACACCTGCAGTTGCAAATATGGATGTCCATATTGCCCAGCCTAATAATACGTTCAA
>JAGLDM010000088.1 GCA_023145595.1 Flavobacteriaceae bacterium
CTCCCACCATCTGAACAACCGGTTCATTTTCACAACGGGGCATATCGAAATAATTCTAATGGTGCCGGTATGGGAGAAGAGGCTCCATATATCTGGTTGTTACCATATTGGATGGGTAGATATGCAAATGCTATTAGTGCGCCAATAATTAATTAAGAAAAGTAAACCTAAATAGATTAATCGTTTTTGAGTAAAAAACAATAAAATTTAAAAAAAGTGAGAGTATTAATTCATAAAAATTCAAAAAATCTTAGTGTGTGGTTGGCACATTATGTAGTGCGAAAAATAAATAAATTTCAACCTACAAAGGAGAAGCCTTTTGTGTTGGGTTTACCAACAGGTTCTTCGCCATTAGGAGTTTATAAAGAGATTATTAAATTACATAATGAGGGTAAAGTAACGTTTAAGAACGTGGTTACTTTTAATATGGATGAGTATATCGGAATTCCAGAAGATCATCCAGAGAGTTATCATTACTTTATGAATTTTAATTTCTTTAATCATATTGATATTCCGAAAGAAAATATAAATATTCTGAACGGAAATGCAGAAGATTTAAAGCAAGAATGTGCTGATTTTGAAGCCAAGATCAAAAGTTTAGGAGGTGTTAAACTCTTTATGGGTGGAATTGGAATTGATGGCCATATAGCATTTAATGAGCCAGGCTCTTCACTGTCTTCACGCACACGAATAAAAACATTAACCCAAGACACAATTATTGCAAACGCTCGTTTTTTTGATAATGATGTAAATAAGGTTCCGAAAACGGCATTGACGGTAGGAGTTGGAACTGTAATGGATGCTAAAGAATTGATAATTATTATTACAGGTCATCAAAAAGCAAGAGCCTTGAAGGAAGTGGTTGAAGAAGGAGTAAATCATATGTGGACAGTTTCTATGCTGCAATTACACGAACACGGAACGATTTGTTGCGATGAAAGTGCTACCATGGAATTAAAAGTAGGTACAGCAAAATATTTTAATGAAATAGAATCTGGGGCTGTAAATCAATTGCCTAAAGTGTAATAGACCTCTATCATTTGAATAACAAACAATTAAACAAACAATTAAAAAAACAATTATGAAGTTTAAAATTAAAAAATACCCTGCTGCTATTTTTGTTGGTGCAATTGCCATTTTGGCATTTATATTTCCTTATCAGATTTATATACAGGATGCAATTTCTTTAGAGAACGCAGAAGAATTCGGAATTCAAATTTCTAATTGGCGAATTTTATTTGAGCCAATTTTAGGTTTACTAACTTTTTTTAATAGATCACTCTATGCCATAGAAGAGTTGATTATATTGTTGTTTTGGATATTAGGACTCTATTTTTCATTTACAATCATTCGTTTATTTACTGCTAAAGTTGATTTCAATAAAAAGAAGTTTATAATTGCACAATTGGTAAAACTGCCATTGATTGTTGTGATTTATTTTTCAATATTTGTTAGTGTTATTTTTTTAGAATTACCAAACAATACAATTGTAAATAATTCTGAAACGTCTGTACTAGTTACAACACATTCACATACAGATTTTAGCCATGA
Source organism: Flavobacteriaceae bacterium (assembly GCA_023145595.1). Taxonomy (GTDB): domain Bacteria; phylum Bacteroidota; class Bacteroidia; order Flavobacteriales; family Flavobacteriaceae; genus Urechidicola. The sequence continues at coordinate 1,552 of JAGLDM010000088.1, forward strand.
TGGTTTAATTTCTCAAAAGGGACTATGGGAATGGCATAAAAGAAATAATTTTGATGCTTTTTTTATAACCGATCATAACAATCATGCCAAAACTCATGAATTAGTAGAAAAACAACGCCATCAAAAATTTCCGCAAGAACCATTAATTATGGCCGGAGAAGAATTTTCGGGAACAAATCACATGAGTCTATTGGGAATTAAAAATAAATTTGTGACAAAAGGCTTGAGTGATAAAGAAGCGATTGACACGACTCATTTTTATAAAGGCGTAGTGATTATTAATCATTGGTTTGACGGGAAGGGAAAACATTCTTTAGACTATTATAAGGATTTGGGTGTTGAAGGATTTGAAATAGAGAATACAGCAATGGAATTGTATTATGATCGGTCAATTTATAAGGAAATAAAAAACTTCTGTGGTGTCAATAAATCGATTATGGTAGGCGGATTGGATTTTCATGGTTATGGGCGGTCGTGTTCTATATGGAATGCCTTTGATATCCCAAATTGGAAACAGTTAAATTCAGAAAAAAAAGAAGAAGCGATTATAAAAATCATTAGGGATAGAGATCAAGAAAAACTAAAGGTGTTGATGTATAAAGATCGTCCGTATTATACTCAAGATAATTTGATGTTTAGTCCGCTAAGAACACTTTTCTATTATTTTAGAACATTAAATTTACTTCAAGTTATTTCTTGGGCAGTTTGGTTGCTTGTGTTTAGTTTTATCAGTAAAAAAACTAAGGGTAAAAAAGAGATGTTTATTGTTTTGTCTAGTTTTATTGGCGTAGTGTTTTTGTTTTTACTAGGTGCTGAATACAATTCAAGAATTGCAGGAGTTAAGGGTTATACCAAAATGTATGAAGAATATGGCACGTTGTTGTTTTACGTCGGCTCAGCCTTTTTAGTTTATACGTTATTAGTAGCGTATTTTAGATTTGTAAAACCAAAAATTAAGCGTTAATGAAAAAGAGGGTCAAGTGCATTTTTATCACTCTAGCCTTCCTTTTTATTTTGGCTTACTTTTATTGGTTATTACCATTATGGGGTCTTCCGTTTAATTCGCAGAGACTTGGAAATCCGCCTTTAACTCCGGCTTGGGCTTTAGAAAATTGGTTGTGGGAGGATGATGTAAATACGGCAGCCTATGTTGATGAGTTGTTGGATGGTTATAAAAAACACGACATTCCTGTTCGAACTATTATAATTGATAGTCCGTGGTCTTTAAGATACAATGATTTTGAGATTGACACTATTTTATATCCGAACCCAGAAGTATGGTTTCCGAAATTGCAAGATAAAGGGTATCGAGTTGTGTTATGGATGACTTCAATGGTGAATCAACTGAGCAACGATACTAAAATTAAGAATTCTGAGCCCTGGTTTAGTAATGCCAAAGAAAAAGGGTATTTGGTAAAGTCAGAGAAGGTAAATAAATGGTGGAAAGGTAAAGGCGGATTTTTGGATTACACCAATCCAGACGGAATGAAATGGTGGAGAGCCATGCAACAGAATGTTTTTGATCTCGGAATTGATGGTTGGAAATTAGATGGAACTGCCACTATGTTTTGGACAAAAAAGGCTGGAATTCCATTCTTCTATAAAAACACCAATGATGGGTTAATGACGACTCGAAAATACATGGATTTATACTATCGTGAAGAATACAAACATGGTTTAAGTCAGAATCCAGAATTTGTTACACTATCGAGATCTTTGGATCGTGGTTATCATCCTGAAGGATTTTCTCCGATTGATGCTTCGCCTGTAAATTGGGTAGGAGATCAAGAGCATAAATGGGTTACGGATGAGATGATTTCTGAAGGTGACGATGAAAAAGTAGATATAGCTCTAGAGGGAATTGAAGGTTTTGAATCGGCCATTGAAAGTATTTTGGAGAGCGCAAAACTAGGTTATAATATTATAGGGTCGGATATTGCTGGATTTTCAGGAAGAACGATTCCGCCTCGGTTATATATGCGTTGGACACAGTTTTCAACCTTTTGTGGTTTGTTTATGAATGGTGGGCACGGTGAACGAAGATTATGGGAAAGAACAGCAGAAGAATTAGAAGTAATTCGGAAGTTTTCTTGGTTGCATACCGAATTGGTTCCGTATATGTATCACTATGTTGTAACCGCACATAACGGAGGAAGAAGATTGCAAACGGTTTTAGATGAAGGTGATTATCATTATCTATTTGGAGATGATTTTTTAGTGGCTCCGATTTATGTTGATTCAAAGAATCGATCTGTTTCATTACCAAAAGGGGAGTGGCGGTACTTTTTTGATGATACTAAATTAATTGAAGGAGAACAGAAGATAGAAAGAGAATTTTCCATGGATGAGTTCCCTGTTTTTATTAAAGAGGGGGCAATAATTCCAATGGATATTGAAAGGGATTATACTGGAATAGGAGATGAGGATTCAAAAGGATATACAACTATATTAATATACCCAAAAGAGCAAAACAATTTCGTTTTTTACCATACAGATATGAAAGGAGAAACAAATATATCGTATGAATTAAAGAAAATTTTAAAGATAAATGTGACAGGAGATAAGATTCCACATATATTATCAATCCATTCAGAAATCAAACCAAGTATAATTGTCTTAGACGGAATCGAACTTCAACAAATTAAAGAATGGAATTACAATTCAGATAAACAAAAAATAAGTATCAAAACACAAAGTTATTCAGAAGGAAATTATAAAATCAATTATTAAAAAAAGTCAAATTATGAAATCAATTATTAAAAAAAGTCAAATTATTCTAAATGTTGTAACTGTATTTACGCTGCTATTTCTTCTTTCTTGTTCAAATACAGAAACTAGTTATTATTCAGATAGTTCAATTATACAAGCCGAATTTCATGATGCAAATTCGAAAACAGTATTGGTTGCTGCCCATAGAGGAGCGCATAATGGGAATTTTGAAAACTCCATAGCCTCAATTAAAAAGGCGATAGAATTGGGAGTAGATATTGTAGAGTTAGATGTTAAAACAACCAAAGATGGTTATTTGATTTTAATGCACGATTCTAAAATAGATCGTACAACCACCGGTAAGGGAAAAGTTGAAGATTTGACTTTCGCAGAAATAAGAAGTTATAAATTAACGGGTCTTTATGGTAGAGTAAGCGAAGAAACAGTTCCTACTTTTGAGGAAGCTCTGAATGCAATCAAAGGGAAAATAATGGTTGACATTGATATGAAAACAGACAATGTAAAAGGAATGATTGAAATGGTAGAAAAAACAGGAACCAATGATGATGTTTTTTATTTTGATAATGATTATCATCAATTAGATGCTATTATAAAGTTGAATAGTTCTTCTAAGCTAATGCCAAGAGCATATTCTTATAAAATGGCAGATTCTGCTATTGTTAGATATGCGCCGCCTGTGATTCATATAGACCCTAAATTTTACACCAAAGAGGTTTCTAAATTGCTAAGAGAAAATAATTCTAGAGTTTGGATCAATTCCTTGGGTGAGACAGATGCACATATTAGATATGGAAATGGTGAAGAAGTTTTGAAAACATTAATAGGTAAAGGAGCAAATGTTATTCAGACCGATGAGCCAGAAATGCTGTTGCAATTATTGAGAATGAAAGGTTTGCATGATTAAAAAACAGTTTAAAGGATAATAGTGTCATTTCGACGGCAGGAGAAATCGCATCCAGAGAATCACACAAAGTGATACAAATACAGTTTTTCAAGAAAACCATTATTGCCAATACGGAATTAAAAAAATAAGTTTAAAATGAATCGAAATTTCAAACCGACCTACTTTTCGTTTCTGTAGAATTCAAGTTTTAGGAACGTATAAGCATCCAAAGAACGAAGTGGTCTGGATGTGTTTGTAGGAAAAACGTTAGAATTCGAATAAACTAAAATAAGTCTTGATTCCTGCCTGCCGGCAGGTAGGTTTGGAGCCCTGCCCTGAGCATAGTCGAAGGGTTTATCAAGAAAAAGTTAAGATAAATTGAATTTAAAAAAGGTGCTAACTGGTTAAAAGAAAGAGGTATAAATATTATAAACAATGGGAGTGTTGGTGAAGTTGTTATGGAAGTGATACAGCTAAAGAGTTATTAAGAGTCAACATTTTATGAATGATTCATTAGATGCGATTTCTCACTTAGGTTCGAAATGACTCCATTAAATTAAGAGCGAATTCAAAAAAATAAGTTTAAAATAAATACCACAATATGAAATACCTAAAACCGACATTACTTGTGTTCATCGCTATTTTGATGACAGCATGTGAAAAGAATTCTGGAAGTGAAGCAACTTCTCAAAAAACAAACCTCGAGCATGTCGATCCGAATATTGGAGCCGTTGGTTATTTATTACATCCAATGCGACCGAATGTTCAGTTGCCAAATGAACCGATACGAATGCATCCGTATCGGAAAGATTATTTAGATGATCAAATAGCCTTCTTTACACTTTCTATGGTAGCACACAGAGAGGGTGAACTTTTTGGAGTATTACCTGGAGTTTTAAAAGATGAGAATGATACTTGGAGTTTTAAACAAACTTGGGATCACGACCAAGAGATTTTACAGCCAAATTATTATTCGACTTATTTTGTAAATTCAGAAATAACCACTGAATTTACACCTGGAAAAAAATCAGGATATTTTAAATTTCACTTTCCAGAAAAAGGAATTAAAAAACTAAAATTTAACATTATACATAGTGGGACTTGGAAACAGGGAGCTGGAAATGCCATAGAAGGAATCGAAGAATTACCAGGGATGAATGCCTATGTTTATGGTGAATTTAACACGGATGTTTCCATGGAATTTGATATGGAAACTATCGTAAATAAAAGACGAAAAACAAGTAGAGAACAACCGAATGCTTGGGTAAGTTTTGGGGATGACGCTGCAAATACAATTGAGTTTAAATATGCTATTTCGTATATAAGTATGGAGCAAGCAAAAAAGAATTTGAAGAATGAAATTTCTGAATGGGATTTTGATGCGTTGAAGAATCAAGCAACGGCCGTTTGGAATGAGAAACTCGGACAAATAAAAGTTGAAGGAGGCACAGAAGCGCAACGAAATGTTTTCTATACGTCGTTATATAGATATTACGAACGAATGGTAAATATTACCGAAGACGGACACTATTATAGTGCTTTTGATCATACAGTTCATAAAGACGATACACCGTTTTATACCGATGATTGGATTTGGGATACCTATATAACACAGCATCCATTACGTACAATTTTATCTCCAGAAATGGAAGGCGACATGTTGCAATCCTATGTGCGCATGTATGAAGAAGGAGAATGGATGCCACAGTTTCCAATACTTTATAAAGATAAGGCAGCCATGCACGGGTTCCATTCTACGGTAATGTTTTTAGATGCTTATAGAAAAGGAATTCGAAATTTTGATATTGAAAAAGCCTATGAAGGAATGTTGAAAAATGCAACAGATGCAACTATGATTCCGTGGGTAAATGGTCCAAAAACAGAGTTGGAAGACTTTTATAGAGAAAAAGGCTATTATCCTTCTTTAAAACCAGGTGAGAAAGAATTTGTAAAAGAAGTACACCCGTTCGAAAAAAGAGAGAGCGTAGCCATAACCCTAGCACATTCTTATGATGACTGGGCCTTAGGACAATTTGCAAAAGAATTGGGTAAAACAGACGATTATAACTATTACAACAAAGAATCGTTGAACTACACGAATCTATATCAGCCTAAAAACGGATTGAT
>JAGLDM010000089.1 GCA_023145595.1 Flavobacteriaceae bacterium
TTTAGTATTTGCCTCACCCAAAACTGCAAAAGGCAGTTTCAACCTCTCCCAAGAAGAGGTGAATTGGAAACCCCAAGGAAAGCCTAGGGGAATTCTTTAGATTAAGCCCTCTAGATTAAGCCCTTTTATATAATCTCAATTAAGTATTTTTTACTACATTTGAATTGGTTATCTTTTTATTCAAAAAAATAACCAATTCATCAGAACCATTAAAGGGGTGTGCAAATGGCTCAATAACAAACTATAAGCCAATACAGGGATATTGAAAAAGAATATGAAAAATTGAATATTCCACATTAATTTAAAAACGTAACCTAAATAAATATGAAAACAAAACAAATTAAATTAACTGCACTATTGATTATCGCGATGACAATAACTTTTACAAGTTGTAACAATGATGCGAAAAAAACTAGCGAAACTGAAATAGAGGCGACTGAAACACCTGTCATTATCGAAACCATTTGGGTAATTGATGAACATGAATTAGGTAGTACAATTCCAGTAACTACGGCTGCTAGCGCTGATAATAAAGAAACAGAAGACGAAAAGGCTAATGAAAAGACAGAAAATATTGAACCTATTGCTACTGAAGAAGCAGAAGAAATAGAATATGAAATGTTAGCCGCTGAGCTCATCCATGAAGCTATAACGGCTGAAACTGAGCCTGTTGAGGAAGATGTGGCTATTTTGGCTATACCATTAGAAGAAACAGAAACAGTTAAGGCTTATAATAAAAAAGGAAAGGATAAAGGAGAAATACAAGTAGTTAGTAATGCCGAAGGAACTATTAATTACATTGTTTTTACTAAAGGAAAACATAAAGATGTATATGATGTTGAAACTGGTTTAAGCGGTAAAGAAGTTCGCAAATTACGTAGAGAAATGAAGCACATGGTAAAAAAAGGGAAAGTGTTTTTATTTAGCGATTCTTCTAATGTAATGTACTTGATGGATGATGCAACTGTAAACGAGAACGGAGAAATATTAGACGAAGACGTTACGATTGAAGAAGTGGAGCAAATGAAGGTACAAGCCATTATCTGGAAAGACAAAAAGAACCATAAGAACTAAACCACTATGGACTAAAGTGCCATAGGTTTTTAAATCTGACTAAAGTCAGGAGTACGCAATCTGTATGTGATTACTCAAGGATAAACTTGTCATTATCATTATTCGATTTTCGGTGATGCTCTAAATATTCATTGACCATTTTATCAGTTATATTTCCTGTGCTCCAGCACCCAAACCCTATTGCCCAAAAATGACGCCCCCAATATCTCTTCTTCAAATTAGGAAAATCCTGCTGTAATCTTCTTGAACTTCTCCCTTTTAATTTCTTAACAAGACTACTAATATCCTGCGAAGGTCTGTACTCAACATGCGTGTGGATATGATCCTTACTAACAACTCCTTTCAATATATTCACCCCTTCCGAATCGCAAACCTGTATCAGTATTGATCTACATTTCTTCTGAATATCTCCTTCAAGTACAGAATATCGATATTTTGTACTCCATACAATATGAACCGTTAATCTAGATACGGTATGTCCATTTACTCGCTGTTCGTCCATATAACAAAGATATGTTTTTAGAAGCTAAAGCGAGATGC
>JAGLDM010000009.1 GCA_023145595.1 Flavobacteriaceae bacterium
CATAATGCCATAAAAAATGTTGATAAAGGATTGTTTCCACAGGCTTTTTGTAAAGTTGTTCCCGATTATTTAACAAATGACGATGCGTATTGTTTAATTATGCATGCAGATGGAGCAGGAACCAAAAGTTCATTGGCTTATATGTACTGGAAAGAAACTGGTGATATTTCTGTTTGGAAAGGAATAGCTCAAGATGCTTTAATCATGAATATAGATGATTTGTTGTGTGTGGGAGCTACCGAAAATATTTTACTTTCATCTACCATAGGTCGAAATAAAAATTTGATTACGGGAGAAGTTATTTCAGCAATTATTAATGGAACAGAAGAATTGATAAAAGATTTAAAAGGGTTTGGAGTTGAGATTCATTCCACTGGGGGAGAAACGGCTGATGTTGGAGATTTAGTTAGAACCATTATCGTTGATTCAACAGTTACTGCAAGAATGAAACGAAGTGATGTGATTGATAATGCAAATATCAAACCAGGCGATGTAATTGTTGGTCTGGAATCTTTTGGGCAAGCAACGTATGAGTCGGAATATAATGGAGGTATGGGGTCTAATGGATTAACATCTGCAAGACACGATGTTTTTCATAAATATTTGGCAGAAAAATTCCCTGAAAGCTTTGATGCTGCTGTGCCAGACGACTTAGTGTATTCTGGAAATATGAAATTAACCGATGCTGTTGAAGGTTCGCCAATTGATGCGGGTAAACTTGTGTTGTCTCCAACAAGAACGTATGCGCCAATTATTAAATCTATTTTAGACAAATATACCTCAGAAGATATTCATGGTATGGTTCATTGTAGCGGTGGAGCACAAACCAAAATTTTACACTTTGTAGAGAATTTACATATTATAAAAGATAATATGTTTGACGTACCTCCCTTATTTAAATTGATTCAGGAACAATCTAAAACAGATTGGAAAGAAATGTATCAGGTTTTTAATTGCGGTCATAGAATGGAAATCTATGTCAATCCAAATATTGCAAATGAAATTATTGAGATTTCAAAATCTTTTAATGTGGATGCTAAAATAATTGGATCCGTAGAGGGGGCAACAAGTAAAAAATTAACAATTAAGAGTGAGTTTGGAACCTTTGAATATTAATAAGTAGTAGTTTAATGAAGCCCATATTTTACATTTACATATTGCTTTTTAGCGTTTTAGCAAATGCACAAATAGACTCTTTAACAGTACGTGATATTGAATCTGATAGTATCTATAAAATTTCATTAAAAGATTTGGTAGTTGGATTAGAGGAAGAAGTTTCTGTGTTTGATTCTATTGGTTGGTTGCATAGAAATAGGATGGGGTTTGATTTTAGTGAAGTGACCTTTTTAAATTGGAATTCGGGAGGTACAAATTCTGTTTCAGGATTGTTCTATGCTGAGTTTGAAAGAAATTTCAAAAAGAGATACACGGTTTGGGATAATAGACTGATGGCTAAAATAGGTGCTAGTAACCAAGATAAAGTTGGCTTTAGAAAGACTGATGACGCTATAAATATTACATCAACATTTGGTTACAGAACAGACACAATTTCTAACTGGTACACCTCTGCAAGCCTAAGTTTTAAAACTCAAATTTTAAGGGGATTTGAGTATAAGGATGATAATGTGAAAAAGATTTCTAATCTAATGGCTCCAGGGTACCTGTTTTTAGGAGTTGGTACAATTTATAGTGATGATGTTAGGCCTTTTACGGTGTACGTGTCGCCACTGACCTTAAAATACACCTTTGTTTTAGATCAAAGTTTGGCAAATTCAGGTTC
>JAGLDM010000090.1 GCA_023145595.1 Flavobacteriaceae bacterium
TCTGAATGGGGGCATGATTTTAGACCCTCCTATTTAAAAATTAAGAGTTTAACCGATTTATTTCCTGAAACACCTACCATTGCTCTTACTGCTTCGGCAACCAAAGAAGTTGTAAAAGATATCGTTAAATATTTAGGCTTTGAAAACCCTCAAATTTTTAAAAAATCATATACTAGAAACAATTTAGCTTATCTTATTTTTGATATAGAAGACAAACTTTTTCAGGTCGAAAAAATATTGAAAAAGATAAATGGCGTTATTATTATTTACGTTAACACACGTAAAAGAACTGTTGATATTTCACAACAACTAAACTCTTTGGGATATGAAAGTTGTTTTTATCATGGCGGCATGGATTATGAAGAAAAAGAAAATGCTTATGATTTATGGCTGTCTGAAAAAAAACCAATCATTGTAGCCACAAATGCTTTTGGAATGGGAATAGATAAGCCTAATGTTAGGGTTGTAATTCATTATGACTTTCCAAAAAGCATAGAAAATTATATGCAAGAAGCTGGGAGAGCCGGAAGAGATGGACACAAATCATATTCAGTTGTGCTTAAAAACAAAACCGATATTGACCGCACACGAAGCATGTTTGAAAAAACGGTAGCAACCGTTCCCTTTATCAAAGAAGTCTATTTTAAATTAAATCAATATTACAGAATCTCTAAAGGAGAAATATTAGAAAAATTATTTGAATTTAATCTATCTGAGTTTTGCGAAATTTATCATTTTCCAATGATCACAACATTCAATGCTTTGAGTATTTTGGAAAGTGAAGGTATTCTTATAATGTATGAAAATTCAAACCGAAAATCTACCGTAATTTTCAAGGTTCAAAGCCATGTTTTATTTGACTATTACGAACGTAATCCCTCACATGAAAAACTTATAAAATTACTATTAAGAACCTATGGCGGAATCTTTGATAATTACACCAACATCAATGAAAACCACCTTTGTAGCAGTTTGGGACTCTCTCAAAACGAATTAACTCAGAAGCTAAAAGACCTTCATAACGACAATATCCTGTCGTTTTACAATTCAAAAGTTCTCATTCATATTCAGTTCCTAGTTCCTCGTGAAGATGACAGAACCATTAATAGTCACTCTCGGAATATAGAAAAGCGAAATTTTCTTAAAAAAGAGAAAATAGACAAAATGATTGCTTTTATAGAAAATAAAAATATTTGCAGAAATATGCAGTTGCTTTATTACTTTGATGAATCCAACCCTAAAGAATGTGGGATTTGTGATGTTTGTCTCGCTAAAAAAAAGCAAATTTCCACTGACTATAAAAAAATGACCGCAGATGTGTTAAAAACGATTTCATTAACCTCTGAATATTCTTCAAAAGAGTTGGTACTTGCTCTTGATTATTCTGAAAAAGATATTTTATTTTGTTTACAAATCCTCTTAGAAAAAAACAGAATAAGACTAACTTTGCAAAATAAATTTAGATTGGTAGAATAATGAATAAGATTCGTATTGTTTTTATGGGAACCCCAGATTTTGCAGTGACAATTCTAAAAGGTTTGCTCGATCAAAATCATGAAGTCGTTGGTGTAATTACTGCGCCAGACAGACCTTCTGGTCGTGGTCGTAAAGTAAATCAGTCTGCTGTTAAGAAGTTTGCTTTAAGTCAAAATTTAAAGGTCTTACAACCTACTAATTTAAAAAACGAAATCTTTTTAGAAGAATTAAAAACCTTACAAGCCACACTTCAAATTGTTGTTGCATTTAGGATGCTACCAAAACAAGTTTGGAATATGCCTAAATATGGCACATTTAATTTACACGCTTCTTTGCTACCTCAATATAGAGGTGCTGCTCCTATTAATTGGGCAATAATTAATGGTGAAGAAAAAACTGGCGTAACCACTTTCTTTATAGATGATAAAATTGATACGGGTGAAATAATTCTACAATCAGTAGTTGATATCACCCCAAATGAAACTGTTGGAAACTTGCATGATCGATTGATGCATCTTGGTGCTAAAGTAGTGAATCAGACGGTTAATCTAATTGCAGGTGAAAACCTAAAAACATCCAAACAAACAGAAGTTGAATTAAAATTTGCTCCTAAAATACATACATCTACTTGCGAAATTAATTGGGAATCCTCTTTAACCTCTATTTATAATATGGTTAGAGGTCTTAATCCATATCCAGCCGCTTGGACCACTTTAGTGAATGGAGAAGACAAAATACAGGTAAAACTTTATGACGTTCAAATGGAAAGTGCAGCGCATTCATTTTCTACAGGAACTGTGATCAGTAGTAAAAAAGAATTGAAGATTGCTGTTAATAAAGGTTATCTTATTATAGATTCTTTAAAATTGGCTGGTAAGCGTAAAATGGATACTAAAAGTCTATTGAATGGCTACGCTTTTTCTAAAAATTCTAGAATGCTCTGAACCCTTTATTCTATAAGGGTTTCTAAAAAAAGACCCTTTTAACCTATGGTTATTAACATTTTACATACACTTATTAACAAATTTCACTTTTTTTTATACTAAAACTTGCATGCGCCCTTATTCCTTCTATATTTGTTAGGCTTTAAGGAAGCAAATTTAATGTTTAACCAATAAAAAAATAAAATTATGAACAAATCAGAATTAATCGATGCAATGGCAGCTGACGCTGGAATTTCTAAAGCGGCTGCAAAATCTGCATTAGATTCATTAACTTCAAATGTAACTTCAACTCTTAAAGGAGGAGGAAAAGTTTCTTTAGTAGGATGGGGTACTTGGTCAGTTTCTAACAGAGCAGCTAGAACAGGTAGAAATCCACAAACTGGAGCTACAATTCAAATTGCAGCTAAAAACGTTGTGAAATTTAAAGCAGGAGCTGGATTAAGCGGTGCGGTAAACTAAACAAATAAGCATAAAACTTATTATCTAAAACTCTCTTTTAAATAAGAGGGTTTTTTTTATACAATAATTTTTATTACATTTATATACTCAATAAATTGCAAATGATTGAATTAGAACCTATAAAGGGGAGATTATTGGTTGCAGAACCAAGTATATTAAATGACACTTCATTTAATAGGTCTGTCGTTTTATTGACAGAACACAATAAATCTGGCTCTGTTGGTTTTATTATGAATAAGCCAATGAAATACAAAATGAGTGATTTAGTGCCTGAAATAAAAAGCAATTTACCGGTGTATAGAGGTGGTCCTGTTTCTTCTGAAAATCTTTATTTCATTCATAGTATTCCAAATCAAATTCCTAAAAGCATAAAAATTGCAGAAGGAATCTACTGGGGTGGTGATTTTGATGCTGTTTATAAATTACTGTCTAACAACAAAATTTCCGATTCACAAATTCGATTCTTTCTTGGGTATTCCGGTTGGGAAGCCAATCAATTACGTGATGAATTGGTAGAGTTTTCTTGGAAAGTAATGGAGAATCGTTATAAAAATATACTTTCTACAAACACCTCTATTTGGAAAAATAAATTAATGGAATTGGGTGGTGAGTATCAAATTTGGGCAAATTCGCCTAAGAATCCTTCTTTAAATTAAAGATACATTTCCTTTAAAAGATTCGCTATTTCAGATGACACTTCTTTTTTATAGGTTTTCTTTCTATATTTTGTAACCGCCTGTATATCTACAATGCTATTTGTGATAAAAACTTCATCGGCCTTATTAAGTTCAAACGGAGAAATTTCACGTTCTTCAATTTCAAAAGAAGGATGTTTTTTTATTAAATCTATAATTTTCTGACGAATAATTCCTTTTATACATCCATTTTCAAGTGTTGGTGTTGTAATTTTATTTCCATTAACAATAAAAATATTTCCATTTATTGCTTCAACAACTTGTTTCTTCTCATTTAAGAAAATACAATTAGCGTATTCATTTTCTTCTGCAAAAACACTTGCAATTACATTTAGAGTTCTGCTTGTTGTTTTAATGGTTGAAAATAAGCCTGAACAACTATAAAAATCCTTAAAAAGTTCTACTTCATACGATTCCCTTGAAATGGTTTGCAACAAATCGGCTTCAATAACAAACTCAATCTTATTTGTTTTTGGAGCATATTTTCCACCATCTTTTCGAAATACAGTTAATCGTACACGCGCATCATTAAGGTTATTTTGCTGAATAAGATTTAAAATTTCATTTTCCATAAATTCTAAAGTGAACTCCATGGGTATTTCCATACGCAACATTCTCATGGAAGCCATCATTCTAAAATAATGATCTTCAAGAAAAATAACTTTACCGTTCAACACTTTTAAAGTATCAAAAACTCCATCGCCATATTTAAAAGAGCGATTATCATAGTTTAAAACAGGACTGTTTTCTGAAATTAATTGTCCGTTTAGATTTATCATATTCATCAAAATTGACTGCAAAATTAAGTAAAAAAGCCCTGATTATCTCAGAGCTTTTAACTAATATTTATTGTTTTATTTAACTATTAAGCACCTATTCTGTACTTTAATTCACTTATTTGATTTTTCCAAAACATCTTAGATTCTTCAATTTCAGTTTCTTCAGCAAAATCGGTTATCATTAAGGAAACATCTTTTGTTAGTTCATCTACTTGAATTCGGAATTCAAAATAAGAATCATCCTCCTCAGACTCTAACCATTTAAATTTAATTTGATGATCTAACTTTTTAGAAATCATTTTCGCTTCTTCTTCTGCACCATCCCATATAAATGTAAAGACTTTACCTCTCAAATTTACATTGTCGGCAAACCATTCTGAAAGCCCAGAAGCGGTACCAAAATATTGGAAAAGCATCTTTGGAGATGCATGAATTGGAAACTCTATTTCTACTTTTACTTTTTCATTCATGTTTTTTTTCCACAATATATCATATTATTCCATATAAAAAAATAATATCTCATAAAAAATTTGTTTCGCTCATCAAACCAACAAATCCCGACTAATATGATTGCTTTAAATCATGACGACAGCGTATTATTTCAACTCTGGATTAATATCCAAAATATTTTCAGAAATATAGGCTTCAATAAATTCCTTCGTAAAATATTCTGCTCCCAACAACTTATCCTGCTTTAATAATGCTTGGATACAGGGCAAACGCATTAAAAAAC
>JAGLDM010000091.1 GCA_023145595.1 Flavobacteriaceae bacterium
AATGAATTTTTAGAACCCACCATAAATAAATATAAATTATGAAATTAAACAGAATTATTTTTAGCTATCTAGCAGTGTTCTCAATGCTATTTTTACTGTCTTGTACAAGTACAAGTACAAGTCCAAGTATCAATACAAAAACAGATCTATCAATCACTTACAGTGAACTTAATGATGCATCCTCAAAAACAATATTGGTCGCGGCTCATAGAGGTGCACATATTGGTAATTTTGAAAACTCTATTGAATCTATTCATCGTGCAATAGAATTGGGAGTAGATATTGTTGAATTGGATGTACAAACAACCAAGGATGGTTATTTGGTTTTAATGCATGATTCGCATATAAATCGAACAACAACTGGTGAAGGGAAAGTGGAGGATTTGACTTTTGCAGAATTGAGAACCTACAAATTAACAGGTGATTATGGAAGTGTGAGTGAAGAAACAATCCCAACATTTGAGGAAGCCTTGAATGAGATTAAAGGTAAAATAATGTTTGATATTGACATGAAAACGAACAATGCGAAAGGGGTGGTTGAGGCAGTTGAAAAAACAGGTACAATGAATGATGTAATTTTCTTTAGCAATAAGAACCCCATTTTAGATGATATTAGAAAGTTAAATGCTTCTACTCAAGTAATGCCAAGAGCCTATTCATATGAGATGGCAGAAGAGGCTGTTGTTAAATATGCTCCGGCTATTGTACACATTAGTCCTGGTTTTTATACTAAGGAATTAACAAAGATGCTACGCGAAAACAATGCCAGAGTTTGGATAAACTCTCTGGGTATGAATGATGCCCGTATTCGCTATGGAGATAGAGAGAACGTCTTAGAAAATCTTATTGAAAGTGGCGCTAATGTCATTCAGACTGATGAACCCGAAATACTGTTGCAACTATTGAGATCAAAAGGACTTCACCATTAATACGGAAATTGTTATTGCTGATCTACAAAAAAGGAAAACTTAAAATTGCACTTTATAAGGAGATAAACTCCGATAACCGTAGATGATTGT
>JAGLDM010000092.1 GCA_023145595.1 Flavobacteriaceae bacterium
GGCTGTTTTTTATAAAGTAAAAATAAATAAATTAGAATAACGAATTGAAATCAGTTATCTTTATACAAAATAATAAATTATGGAAAATATTGATGTAGATAAATGGGCAAGCCTTATGATTGAACATGGATCAAATTATGGTTTTAAAGTTCTTGGGGCGCTCGCAATTTGGTTTGTCGGTTCATGGATAATCAAAAAAATAAAGCGATTGCTCATAAAGGCGATGGATAAGTTTAAGTATGATGAAAGTTTAGAGAAATTTATTTCTAACTTAATTGTAGGGGTGTTAAAAATATTATTGGTCGTAGTTATCCTTGGTAATTTAGGTGTTGAAACTACTTCTTTTGCAGCAATTTTAGCGGCTGGTGGTTTGGCAGTTGGTTTGGCATTACAAGGGTCATTATCTAATTTTGCGGGAGGTGTTTTACTCTTAATTTTTAAGCCTTACAAGATTGGAGACTTCATTGAAGCGCAAGGAGAAATGGGAACTGTTAAAGAAATTGAAATTTTCACAACTAAATTAAATACGCCAGATAACAAAGAAGTTATCATTCCTAATGGAGCGATGTCTAATGGTAATATCACCAATTATTCTACCGAGAAAAAAAGAAGAATAGATATTACAATGGGTGTGAGTTATGATGCAGATATCAAACAAACAAAAGATGTATTGATGAAAATATTGATTGATAATCCGAAGGTGTTAAAAGACCCTGCACCTATGATTTTATTGAGCGAGTTGGCAGATAGTTCTGTAAACTATAAAATGCGACCATGGACTTTAACTGAAGATTATTGGAATGTGTATTTTGAAGTAATGGAAGCTTCTAAAATTGAATTAGATAAAGCAGGTATTGAAATACCATACCCACATTCTGTTGAAATTCATAAGACTGAATAATCATACTTATTAGATCTTAAATTCAAAAAAAATCTGCTTTTAACTAAAAGCAGATTTTTTTATTAAACCGGGTAAAATATAATTACACTTTCGGTATTAATTATTTCTTTTTAATAAGAATATCTTCAAAATCTTCAGACTTCTCTATAGAGTTGAAAATATCAGCAATTTCTTGAGGAGGAGTTATGAGTTTGCGTTTTGTTAAATCAATCCATGCACCATAAACTTCAATTTCGGCAGCAATTGCTCCATTTTC
This sequence comes from Flavobacteriaceae bacterium, assembly GCA_023145595.1. GTDB lineage: Bacteria > Bacteroidota > Bacteroidia > Flavobacteriales > Flavobacteriaceae > Urechidicola. Next base: position 1,158 of record JAGLDM010000092.1, read on the forward strand.
TTTTATGATTTGATGTTTGAATTTAAATCGTTCGAAATTTTCAGAAGACCCAATAAATATTAAATTAGTTTTAATGGATTCTCCTAATAGGATCTCTTTGAAAAAGTTGGTGTTTTCAGAAAATAAAACTGGACCAATATTGAATTTGGAAAATTCTATTAATGAAAACCCTTTTTCAGCAAAAAATCGAAAACGAACTTCTGCAGCGTAATCGTTATAAGCAGTATGGCGCATATGTGCGTTAGCATCAAAATTGGCCCAAATTGTAGGGAAGGAAACTTCAAATATCATGTGTGAAATTTTTAGGAAGCAAATATACAGTTTTTATGATATTAATTACGCACATCTAAAGAGTCTCTTAACGCATTTCCTATCAGCATAAAAGCCAAGACCAAACTCATAATAGCAAGTCCGGGAATTACAGCCAAATATGCTTTGCCAACAATAATATAACTGTAATGATCTTTAATCATTGACCCCCAAGAAGGCGTGGGTGGTTGCGCTCCGATACCCAGAAAACTGAGCCCGCTTTCTATCAAAATTGCTGCTGCAAAATTTGCTGCAGAAATCACGATAATCGGTGCCATAATATTTGGTAAAATATGCTTAAAAATGATTCTCAGGTCAGAAAACCCCAACACTTTGGCGGCTTCTACATATTGCTGTTGTTTGGTCGATAAAATTTGCCCACGTACCACTCTGGCTACTTCTACCCACATGGTCAATCCGACAGCAATAAATACTTGCCAATAACCTTTGCCTAAAGCGAGTGTAATAGCGATTACTAATAATAAAGTAGGTATAGACCAGGTGATGTTGATGAGCCACATGATGAATGTATCAGTTTTCCCTCCGTAATACCCTGCAATCGCACCAATAGAGATTCCGATTACTAAAGAAATAAACACTGCAATAAATCCGATGAAAAATGAAATTCGTGTGCCTATTAAAACTCTACTTAGTAAATCTCGTCCATATCTATCGGTTCCTAAATAGAATGTTTTGGTTTGGATATAGTCGGATATATTTCCTTTAAAGACGGTGTTTTTAAAGGTTTTTGTCTGACGTAAATTAATATTTTCACTATATAATTGAACCGTTATTTCTTCTTTGGCAATAGTGTAATCTGTAATCGGAATTTCTGTAGATAATGAGTTATCTCCGTTTAATATAAAATCAATAAATGATTGTTCTTTTTGAATGTTTGGTATATTGAGGATTTGCACTTTAAATCCGGGTGGTTTTGAGTGAATTTCTAAATGCATTTGATTGGCATTGCTTGTGTTGTCTGGTGCTATTAAATAGCAAAAAACAGCGACAAATCCGCAGAGTAGTATGTACCAAAAACTTAGCACTCCAGTTTTAATTTTTTTAAAACGTTGGAGTGCTATGCTTGTAAGTGATGTTGATTTGTGTTGCAATTAAAAAGTCATTTAAAACGTAAATGTACGAATTTTGATCTTTATTTTTTCACCAAATGTACTTCTTGTTTTATTTTTAATTCACCCAAAACATTTAAGCCTTCTTCAATGTAAATATCTTTGGCTAAATTTTTATGCCAAGCCGTTCTTTTTTGGCCTAAAAGAGAATCTAAAGCAATCATCGGTAATTCGTATTTAGGTGATCTGAACGTTAGATTGGTTTCGTATTTTGATAGTTCCTTAAATTTTTTACTTTCTTTATTGTGTTTTTTTAAGTCAGTCGAATACTGGTCAAATTCTAAATAAACAGTATTATCATCACGACCTTTTTTTAGCCATTTTGCGTTTTCGTCAATTAGTAAAAAGGTTGAGTTCTCATTTATTCGTTCGATACTGTTATTCACAACTTTATCAAAGTTTGAGTAATTATCCCATAAGTCATAATTTGCTTTTTTAATTTGATCCCAAGGTAGCGGATTGTCATAGTCCTTTTCTCCAACATTCATATAGGTAAATCTTGAAGGTAAAACGATGTCGGGTTTTATACCTTCTAATTGAGTAGATCCACCATTAATTCTATAGAATTTTTGAATGGTCATGTTTAGACCGCCTAAATCTCCAGAATAATTAGAATAGCGATTTAAATCTAAAACGCTTTGAACAGTTCCTTTGCCAAAGGTTTGTTTACTCCCAATAATTATCGCTCTTTTATAATCTTGCATTGCTGCTGCAAATATTTCTGATGCCGAAGCAGATAATTCATTTGTTAAGACTACCAATGGGCCATTCCAAAGAATAGATTTGTTTCTGTCTTTCTGAACAATAGGTTTGTCATTTTTGTATTTTACCTGTACGATAGGACCGTCTTCAATAAACAATCCAGCCATTTCTACGACAGATGGTAAAGAGCCACCTCCATTATTTCTAAGGTCGATCATGATTCCGTCAACGCCTTCAATTTTCAAATTTTCTATTTCTAGCGCCATGTCATCTGCACAATTGCGTCCTTCCTTATCGCTAAAATCAATATAGAATTTGGGTAGGTTTATAACACCGAATCTTTTTCCATCTTTATCAATAATACTCGATTTAACAAAGGTTTCTTCAATTTCAACAATATCTCTAATTATAGAAATTACTTCAATAGTTCCGTCAATTTTTTTCAAAGTTAATCGCACTTCAGTACCTTTTTTACCTTTGATGAATTCAATAGCATGGCTTAATCGCATACCAACAATATCTAGAGGTTCTTCATCTCCTTGCGCTACTTTTAGAATAATATCTCCAGCTTCTAATTCACCGGCTCTCCATGCAGGACCCCCAGAAATCAATTCGGTTACTTTTGTGTAATCATTTTTTTGCATCAAACGGGCTCCAATACCTTCTAACTTTCCTGAAATATCTTCATCAAATTGTTTTTTTGTTCTTGGCGGAAAGTACGAGGTGTGCGGGTCAAATGCGGCGGTAATATTATTTAGGTAGGTGCCAAACCAGTCTTCATGGTCAAGGTCTTCCATTCTGTTAAAGAAGTCATCATAAAATTTTTGAGAAGCTTCTCTTGCCTCTTTTTCAAATTGAATAAATTCAGGATCTGTAGTATGAATAGTATAAGTTTCGTTATTTTTTTTGGCGGCTTCTTCTTTTTCAGAAACTTTATCGTAAACTCTAGAAAGTGTACTGAATTTTAATTGCTTTCTCCAGTTTTCCTTTAATTCGTCTTTGCTTTCAGCATAAGGAGCATCTTTATGATCTAAGTTAAGTTCTTCATCGATTGAAAAATCATTGGCTATTGCTAAAATTTCTGGGTAGTATGTTTTTGTATCATTTAGTCTTTCAATAAATCTAGAATGAACTAAGTTGAAAAAAGCTAATTCTTCATTATTTAGTTCATCATCAATTTCAAACTTGAATTTTGAAAACTCTTCAATATCACTTTGTAAAAAATAACGCCTAGATGGATCTAAATTTTCAATAAAAGAGTTGAAAACTGTTTCTGAAAATTGGTCGTTTAATTGTTGAGGTGAGTAATGCCCATTTGTGAGCACATATTTTAAAAGGTTTATTAAGACCTTGTCCTTTTCTTCTGTGTTTTTGGTAATCTGATCAAAGCTAAACAGCGATAATACTAAAATTAAAAAAGGTATTATAAATTTCAAATTCCGTTTCATATATCTTCTTATTTTTACCATTAAATTAATTTATAGCCTTCTAAGGTACTACGATTTTAGAGATAATTAATGATTTTAATTATTAAAGGCAATTTTTTTTAAAGGGATTTCACCTCCTAAGTTATTATAAATAAATTCCTGTTGCAATTAGTTCAATTATCGAGCCATAATTAAAGTTAATCAAAAAATAAAAAAAGCGACGACTTTAAAAATCCAAGAGAAGTTTATTCTGGCAATGATAATAAAATATCATTTTTTGGAGTCCTTATAAAATGTTAAAATTGAATTAATGAGTAAAATTATAGTAATTTTGTTTTTTGATGAAATAGAATTAAAAATGAATAAAAAACCATTGATTTTAGTCACTAATGATGACGGTATTACCGCTCCGGGTATTCGTAAACTAATAAAATTAATGAATACGATTGGTGATGTGGTTGTGGTGGCGCCCGATAGTCCTCAAAGTGGAATGGGGCATGCTATCACTATTGATTCTACGTTGACTTGTGATAAAGTAAAAATTGATGATGAGGCTCAAGTAGAATACCAATGCTCTGGTACTCCAGCAGATTGTGTAAAATTAGGTGTAAGAGAAGTGTTGAAACGAAAACCAGATTTATGTGTGTCTGGAATAAACCATGGGTCAAATTCATCAATAAATGTTATTTATTCTGGTACGATGAGTGCCGCTATTGAGGCAGGAATTGAAGGAATTCCGGCTATTGGATTCTCATTATTAGATTATTCATTAGAGGCTAACTTCGATAATTTAGAAGACGATATTCTTAAAATAACTCAAAATGTTTTGGATAACGGATTGCCAAATGGTGTAGTGCTAAATGTGAATTTTCCTAAATCGGATGTGCCGTTTAAGGGTACAAAAATTTGCCGACAAGCTAAAGGAAACTGGGAAGAGGACTTTGATAAAAGAGTGAATCCACTAGGAAAAGAATATTATTGGTTGTCTGGTAAATTTGTAAATGAAGATCATGGTGAAGATACAGATGATTGGGCTTTGGCAAATAACTATATTTCAATTGTACCAGTTCAATTCGATTTAACAGCACACCATTTTATTCAAGGATTAAATAGTTGGGATTTGTGAAAAGAACATCTTAGAACTATATTTTTCTTAGGATGATTAAGAGTGAACAGTTCTTATAATTATCGAGATTACCATTAAAAAATAATAAAAACAATAAATATAAAACATGAGAAAAGAAATTATTATAGGAATTTTAGTAGCTTTATTCGCAACTGTTAGTGGGTTTTTTATCTATCTTCAGTTTGTTTCTAAATTGGGTTTTTATGAAACTATTGACTTTATAAAAGCTGGAGGCTTATTCGGAAAAGTATTGACATTGGCAGCATTACCTAATTTATTTGTTTTTTTTGTTTTTATAAAAAAAAATCAAGATTACAGGGCTAGAGGAGTTTTAATGACGACTGTTTTTATTGCGATAACGGCTTTGATATTGAAGTTTTTTTAAAAATAAACGAGCAGGTAACTATTTTTATGACAAGGGAAAGTGATTAATAGCGAACAGAAGGAGACCACTAAAACAATAAATATAGGCACATGAAATATTATATTATTGCTGGAGAAGCATCTGGAGATTTACACGCGTCAAACCTGATGAAAGCTTTGCAAAAAGAAGATGCAAATGCTGAGTTTCGGTTTTGGGGTGGAGATTTGATGCAAGCCGTTGGTGGTACTTTGGTAAAGCATTATAAAGAGCGTGCTTTTATGGGGTTTTTAGAGGTGATTTTGAACTTGAAAACCATCTTAGGATTTATAGGTTTTTGCAAAAAAGATATTGAAGCATATCAGCCAGACCGCCTTATTTTTATTGATAACTCAGGATTTAATTTGCGAATTGCAAAATGGGCAAAGCAAGAGAAATTCAAAACATATTATTATATAGGACCCCAGGTTTGGGCAAGTAGAGCCGGTAGGGTAGAAGATATTAAGAGAGATATTGATCAGATGTATGTCATTCTTCCTTTTGAAGAGGCTTTCTATAAAAAACACGACTATAAGGTGAATTTTGTTGGACACCCATTGCTTGATGCGATAGCGGATAGAACTCAGGTTGATGAAGGTGAGTTTAGAAAAGAACATCAATTATCGAATAAGCCAATCATCGCTTTATTGCCAGGAAGTAGAAAGCAAGAAATAACAAAAATGCTTTCTGTTATGTTAAAAATGGCGGATAAATTTACCGATTATCAATTTGTAATTGCCGGTGCTCCGAGTCAGGAATATGAATTTTATCAGCAGTTTATCAAATCGAGTAATGTGAAACTTATTTCAAATAAAACCTATGATTTACTTTCAGTTTCTTATGCTGCTTTGGTAACATCTGGAACAGCAACTTTAGAAACAGCCTTGTTTAAAGTGCCAGAAGTGGTTTGTTATAAAGGAGAGTGGGTTTCCTATCAAATTGCAAAACGCATTATTACTTTGAAATATATTTCATTGGTAAACCTAATCATGGATAGAGAAGTTGTTACAGAGTTAATTCAAAATGACTTTACAGAAAAACGTTTAGAAGAAGAACTTCGAAAAATTTTAGACCTTGATTTTAGAGATAAATTGTTTGCAGATTATTTTGATTTAGAGCAAAAACTAGGAGGAAAAGGAGCTAGTGAAAATACAGCGAAATTAATTGTTGGATAACTTTTTATTTCTGTGATAGCAGAAATAAAGATTGGGGATGCTTTATAAAATTAACTATGAGGTGCCAGAATAAAACATAGGATAACAAAGTAGTATGGATAAACAATACAGTAACGGAAAACTACTACTAACCGCTGAATATCTCGTTCTAGACGGAGCAAAATCTTTGGCAATGCCAACCAAATTCGGACAAGATTTAACTGTAAAAAAAATTAAAGAACCAAGTCTGATTTGGGAGAGTTTTGATGATGAAAAAAACTGTTGGTTTAGCGCAGAGTTTCGATTACCCGATTTGCGAATTATATCAGAAACCTTTGATGCAAAAACTGAAAACTCAAAAGAATCGATTGCTTTAACGCTTCAAAATATTTTACTGGAAGCACAAAAAATGAATTTAGAGTTTTTAATTTCTGACGGAGGGTTTTTAGTGAAAACAAATTTAACTTTTCCAAGAGATTGGGGTTTAGGAACATCATCAACTTTAATTAATAATATAGCACAGTGGGCAAAAGTTGATGCTTTTGAACTGCTGAAGAAATCCTTTGGAGGAAGTGGGTATGACATTGCTTGTGCTCAAAATGATAGTTCGATTACGTTTCAACTTCAAAACAATAAACCGATAGTTGAAATGGTAGATTTTAATCCAAGTTTTAAAGATCAATTGTATTTTGTGCATTTAAATATCAAACAAGATAGTAAAAAAGGGATTCAGCGATACAAAGAGAAAAGAGGGGCAATTAATGAAGAAATAGAAAGAGTTTCAGAAATCACGAATGAAATGATTGGATGTAATAATTTATCTAAATTCGAGAAATTAATAATAGAACACGAACAAATAATCTCAAAAATTATTCAGAATAAACCCGTAAAAGAAATATTGTTTCCCGATTATTTTGGGGTTGTAAAAAGTCTCGGTGCTTGGGGAGGTGATTTTGTGTTAGTAACAGGTGATGAAAGAACTCCGATGTATTTTAAGGGAAAAGGGTTTGGAACGGTGATACGGTATAGAGATATGATATTGTAATTTACGTAAGTTCGAGAGTTGAGTTTTAAAAATAAAACCAGCGTATGAAAATGACGTGCACTTGTTTCATTTTTTACTAAAAAAAGG
>JAGLDM010000093.1 GCA_023145595.1 Flavobacteriaceae bacterium
AAAGGAAGTGTTTTAATTTTTAGACGCACCAAATTTGGTGTTGATAAATTAGAGAAATCATTAACAAGAAACGGTTATAAAGTTGCTACCATACACGGAGATAAAACGCAAAGTGCACGACAAGAAGCTTTAAACAAATTTAAAAAGAAAGATATCAATATATTAATTGCAACAGATGTTGCTGCCCGAGGTATTGATATTTCTGATTTAGATGCTGTCATTAATTTTGATATATCAAATATTCCAGAAACGTACGTCCATAGAATTGGAAGAACCGCACGTGCTGGGAAATCAGGAAATTCCTATTCTTTTTGTGGAGCAGATGAATTGACATATATCAAAGGTATTCAGCAATTAATTCAGCAAGAAATCACTTTAGTAACTGACCATCCGTATCCATTAGACAAAAATACCAAGCCGGAAATTCATAAGACTAATAATACGGAAAGTAAAAATACTGGAGGGGCTAAAAGGAAGGGGCGTAAATCTGCCAATTCAAGAAAAAATAAGAAGCGCTGGTATTAGTCAATAATTTTAATAAATTGGTACAACAAAAACCGCAATTAATCCAATTGCCAAATTAAGCCTTCCGACTGCTTTTTATTAGGCGGCAACTTTAAGAACACCTCAACACCTCCTTTAAATAAACTTTGTTCATTTAAAAATTAATGAGCATTCGTGAAATCCTTCTCCCAATATATAGGTGTGAATTTACCATGAAAAGTGGCTGTAAAACAAAAAAACTTCAGAAATTGCACAATCAATTTCTGAAGTTTTATCTTTTACTGGGAATCCGAAAACTATTTTTTCAAAACTTTGTAATAAGCTTTTTCATTATTTTCGGTACTCAATTTAATAAAATACACCCCCGGAGCTGCATCAATATTAAACTGTAACTGATTAATTGATGTTTTGTTAAAACTATCGACAACCTGTCCCAATGAATTGGTGATTTCCACACTTACAGATTCATACATTTTTCCTAACTCGATACTTAAATTACCTGTTGTTGGACTTGGGTATAAAGTTGTTGTACTTGTGAAATCATTACTGGCAATTCCTAAACCATCATCGCTTACTGCAAATGAAATCAATCTAAATCCTTCAGTATTACGCGATGGGCCATAATCAATGGTAACATATATTTCGTTTACTCCAGGAACAGCCGCTGATTTTTCGAAAATGGTTAAAATAGATACAGGCGTATCACTAAGTAAAGGAAAACTACTAGATGGTAGTGTCCAAGTGTCCTTAATAGTTCCTAATTCATCTTTAAAAACAATTTTTGTGTCAGCAAATAATGCTGCACTACCAGACCTATTCTCCCAAACCATATTGTCAATATATTTTGAAAAAATACCCCCGTCAATCGTAAATTCTAAATCAACTCCTGGCATTTGAGGGGCGCTAGGGCCTATAGATGTATCACTCCAATGCATTGAGTTACTAATAGAAATATGTCCAGAATTAGATGGTGTTGTGGTTACATCTCTAAATCCTACACCTGCAGAATCGTCAGCATCTGTGCCTGTAAAAGTAAAGTATTGCGCATTGGCTTGAAAGCCTAGAAAAAACATAAAAGTAATCCCTAAAACTTTAATTGAATTTAATTGTAATTTTTTCATCATGATTTTTATTTTTAAGATTAGATACCAAATATACTAAATTATTCGCAACAAACAACTAACTAACAGCGTGTTAAATCCACCCCTGCCTATTCCGCTAATTACTAGAAGCTTAACTCTACAAATATTCGAAATAAATTGATCTGTATTTTTACACAACTTATAAACCCCTAGAAACCAATTTCATAATTCAGTTAATATCCTTCTATATGGATGATTTAGATGAATTGTGATGCTGAGTATATCTTGGCTGGTTGAGATAATGAACCACAACTATTAGAACACATACAAGATGAATTTAGATTTTTAAAACAAATAGAAATAAATAAAAACGAAGATTTAGGACACGGAAAAACAGAAACGCGCACTTGTAGTGTAATAACTGACCTGT
>JAGLDM010000094.1 GCA_023145595.1 Flavobacteriaceae bacterium
GGTTGATTTCGCGAACCCAAAAGATCTTGATGGTAAAGATGTTGCTTTTGGCGGAATTATCTCTAGTGTTGAGCATAGAATTGCAAAAAACGGAAATGGTTGGGCTTCATTTATTATTGAAGATTATCAAAGTTCTCATGAATTTAGAATGTTTGGCGAAAATTATTTAAAATTCAAACATTTTTTAGTGCCAAACGCCTTCTTGTTTATGCGTTTGTCAGGAAAGAAAAATTACTACGATGACGATATTCGACTGTTTTTTACTGAGTTCCAATTACTGCAAGATATAATGGAAAAATTAGGGAAAACAGTCACTATTCATTTATCTATAGATGATATAAATAAAGTGAATACTCAAGTCATCAGTACTCTTTTAGAAAAATACAAAGGCTCTAAACCAATCTCATTCACAATTTTTGACAAAGAAGAAAATTTGAATTTAAATATGATTAGTAGAACTCAAAAAGTTACAATTTGCAATGAACTTCTAACAAGCCTTAAGGATCTTGGTTTAAAATTTAAATTAAATTAATGGTACATTTACCTGAATGAGAAAAATAGCAACTCTAATATTTCTTGCCTTCCACGGATTACTTCTTGCCCAAGAATCATCTGCAACAGCGGCGAATGTCGGCACACAGTCCTCTTTTACGGCATCTTATTTTTATGGCAACATATTGAGCAAACCGATTACTCATGTCGTTCAAGGGCACCCAGAAGGATTGTTTTTGAGTTGGAACAAAAAGAATTTTGGAAATAAAGAGTGGGAACAACATTACAATTACCCTGATGTTGGAATCTCAATAGGGTATCAAGATTATAAAAGCGATATCGTAGGCGAACTATATTCGCTATATGGGCATTATAATTTTTATTTTTTTAATAGAAAAAATAAAAACCAGATGATTTTAAGAGTGGGAATTGGATTAGCCTATAACACCAATCCTTATGACAAAATAACCAACAACAAAAATATTTCGTTTGGAACTCATATAAATTCAAGCACTTATTTTAAGCTGTATTATCAGCGTGAACGCCTGTTCAAAAACATAGGTGTTGAAGCCGGATTAACCCTTATTCACGCATCCAACGCCAATATAAAATCTCCGAATACTGGCGTAAATACATGGGGACTTACAGCAGGTTTAAATTATAATCTCGAGAATGAAGATTTGGAAATCTACGAACGTGAGATCAACAAAAAATTAAAAGAGCCTATAAAATTTAATCTGATTTTTAGAGGAGGAATTAATGAATCTGAAATTATAGGAAGTGGTATTTACCCTTTCTATGTGTTTTCTGGATATGCTGATAAACGCTTAAACAGAAAATCGGCCTTGCAATTTGGAACCGATGTGTTTATTTCTCCATTTATGAAAGAATACATTAAATATTGGAACATCAATTTTCCGAATGAAGCGACCGAAACTTCAGATATTACACGAATTGGAGTATTTGTTGGCCATGAATTATTTGTCAGCAACATATCGGTTATTCTACAGGTTGGATATTACGTTCACTACCCTTTTTCGTATGTATCACCGTATTATGAACGACTTGGTTTAAAACGTTATTTTGGCGAAAAATGGTTTGCTACAGCCAGTTTAAAAGCCCATGCAGCCGATGCAGAAACAGTTGAATTTGGATTCGGAATACGATTGTAAAATGAAAAAAACAATTCTCATATCATTCTTATTTTCTTGTTTTTTTTCAAAAGCACAAGAAAATTCTAATTCTTCATTTGTAGAATTGAATTATTTTTACGGGAATATACTAGAACACTCTCCGTCTTTAAAACCACTTGTTGAAGCACACCCAACCGGGTTTCTGATTAACTGGAATCAAAAAAAACTCGGCAATTCAGAATTTGAGCACCGCTATAATTTCCCTGACTTTGGACTCTCTGCCAGTTACCAGAATTTTAACACGACTACTTTAGGAGAGGTCTATTCTTTGTACGCGCATTATAATTTTTATTTGACCAATAGAAATTCCAAAAATCAAGTAAAACTTTCAAACGGATTTGGGCTGGGCTATGCTACCAATCCGTTTCACAAAGTTACCAATCCCAAAAATCAGGCAATTGGATTGGAGGTCGTTGTTTCTGTTTTTTTACGAACCACTTACTCACGAGAATATATTTTAGATAACTTCGGAATCAATGCTGGACTCGTTTTTTTACATTATTCAAACACTGGTCTTAAATCTCCTAATTCAGGAATCAATACCTTGGCAGTGAGTGCTGGAATTAATTACAATTTTGATGATTGGCAGAAAACTCCTGAGAGAATTATTGAAAAATCGAATCAGAAATTTCCGATAAAATTTAACGCCGCTTTTAGAACAGGGTTTAGCGAATCGTTAATTAACAATAGCGGAATTTTCCCGTTTTACACAATATCGTTATTCGGAACAAAAAAATTGAGTTACAAATCCATTATTTCTGGAGGAACCGATTTGTTTTTTCCCGTATTTATGAAAGATTTTATTAAACATGGCATGATTCAAAAAGGTACTCCAAATGAAACAGCCGATTGGAAAAGAGTTGGGGTTTTTATTGGTCATGAATTAAATATGGGGAAATTCTCAGCAATTACTGAAATTGGAGTTCACGCATATTATCCGTATAATTATGCAGGAGTTTTGTATGAACGGATCGGACTTAGAAAACGTTTTAACGAACATCTTTTTGCCGATTTAACACTAAAAGTAAATCTGTTTCGAGCCGAAGGTTTAGAGTTTGGGATTGGTTATCAATTTTAACCACAAATAGACTTCCAAATGGATTGGAAAAAATAAAAACACAAAAAAATGAAAAATATTTTAAAAATAACATCCATTCTATTTCTAATATATGGCTGTGATTCAGAAGACACAGGAGACTGTTTTCAAAAATCAGGCACTATTATTCAGCAAGAATTCACAGTAGATTCATTTAATAAAATCCTTATTCATGAAGGTGTTGAATTGATCATAAAAGAAGGTGACATTCAAAAAGTTACTGTAGAAACAGGAAAAAACTTACTAAATGATGTCACCGTAGAAGTCGTTAATAATGAACTCATCGCCATCAACAATAACAAATGCAATTTTGTAAGAGACTATAACCTCACCAAAGTTTATGTTACTTCTCCTAATATTGTAGAAATACGGAATTCTTCGCAACGACCAGTGAGTTCAGATGGAATGCTTACCTATCCTACTTTAAACCTTTTAGCAGAAAATCACCAAAGTGATTACCTAAATGTTGGCGATTTTCACATTCAAGTAGCAAATAACAATATAAGCGTCAGTTCTAATGGTATCGCTAATTTCTATCTTTCTGGGAGTACGAACGATTTAAGTGTTGGTTTTTATGCAAGTGATTCTCGTTTTGAAGGAAAAGATTTAATTGCAAACAACGTAACCATCATCCATAAAAGCAGTAATAATATTTTGGTATACCCCGTAGATAAGATTTCTGGAGGTATTTATTCTTATGGAGATGTATTAGTTTTTAATAAGCCTCCAATCGTTGAGGTTACTGAACATTTTAAAGGGAGACTTATTTTTAAGTAGTTAATTTACGAAATAATACTTCCAAATTATCAACATCAGACAATTGCTTATCAGCAACAATAATTCCCTTGTTTATAATAATAACACGGGTGCATATTGCCACCACCTCTTGAAGAATATGTGTTGAAAACAACACTGTTTTATTCTGACCTATTTCTTTAATCAACCCCCGTATTTCATCCAATTGATTCGGGTCTAACCCCGTCGTTGGTTCGTCTAAAATCAACACATCAGGATCATGAAGAAAAGCCGCAGCCAATCCAACCCGTTGTCGATACCCTTTTGAAAGTTGCTTTATTTTTTTTCCGGCCTCTGAAGTCAGACCTACTTTTATAATAATTTTCTCAACACTTCCCTTATCAACACCATGTATTCTAGCACAAAAAATTAAATACTCACGCACATACATATCTAGGTATAACGGATTGTGTTCCGGCAAATAACCAATTGCTTTTTTTGTATCTAATGGGTTTTCTAATACAGACATCTCATTCACAAACGCCTCTCCGCTAGTTGGCTTTACAAAACCATTAATAATTTTCATGGTAGTTGATTTCCCAGCGCCATTAGGACCTAAAAACCCAACAATCTCACCATTTTCAATTGAAAAACTAACATCGTTTACAGCTGCTTGATCTCCGTACGTTTTAGAAATATTTTGAACTTTTATTGACATATTACAAAAGTAAGTGTTTCTAATCTTAAATTCAATTAATAAAAACACTTTACAAGAAGTATTGAATTTTACTTCAATTTAAATCAAGATTAAATGTTTTATTATCAATTCAGTTTTTCGACCTTTGTAACAAATATTTAAGGGGTTCGTTATATTAATAGAATCATGATTTTTAAAATAGCACTTCACCTAAAAAATCTAATAAAATAAGTTGTTTACGTGTTCTATTTGCTATACTTTCCCGCCATTATCTGTTTTCGATAAAGGCTGTGGATCAATTATAATTGTATTTTTATTAACACTCGCAGGCTGGGTTCCTGGAGTCATTGCTACCTTAATTATTTTAAATAAAAAGAATATTGATGCAAGAAATTATATTAAAAGATCTGGGTTTTAAAGACTATAAAGAAACGTGGGAACATCAAACTAAATTGTTAGACTTTGCTGTTAAAGCAAAGATTGACAATCGTAAAAATAAAAGGACGAATCCACCAGTGCATCATTTTTTATTTGTTGAACATCCGCATGTTTACACCTTAGGAAAAAGCGGTGACATCAGTAATTTATTATTGTCAGAAAAGCAACTCGAAGAAAAAAATATCACTTTTTTTAAGATAAATCGCGGTGGAGATATTACTTATCA
>JAGLDM010000095.1 GCA_023145595.1 Flavobacteriaceae bacterium
GCTATGGCTCATTTTAAACCTCTTCGATTTTAAAGATAGAAATGAAGAAAAACGAAAAAATGAACAGACAGAGTTTAAATTACATACCCTACTTCAGTGAAATTAGTGTCAAGGTGTGTTTGTTTTAAAAGCTTTAAACACAGCATTTATTAACTAAATTGGTGTTAATCCCTTCTTTTATTTCGGTTTCTGTTGCGATTATTATTTCCTCCTCCAGATTTTTTATTGGAATTGTTTTGAGGTCTTGACTTTCTGCTATTATTTCGATTTCCACCACCTCCTTGCTGAGGCTTCTTTCCTGAAGGTTTATCTGTTGGTTCAAACCCTTCAACTACTTCTGATGGTAATTTTTCACCCAATAATTTTTCAATATCTCTTAGGTATTCTTTTTCATCTACTTCTACCAACGAAATGGCTTCACCACTCGCTCCTGCCCTACCCGTTCTACCAATTCTATGCACATAATCTTCGGGGATATTCGGTAATTCAAAGTTAATAACGTGTGGTAATAACGGAATGTCCAATCCACGAGCAGCAATATCTGTTGCTACTAATACGCGAATCTTACCGCTTTTAAATCCTGCTAATGCTTTTGTTCGAGCACCCTGACTTTTATTTCCATGAATGGCAGCAGATGAAATTCCGGCTTTTACCAACTTTTCACTCAATTTATTTGCACGATGTTTGGTTCTTGTAAATACCAATACCTGTTTCCAGTTTCCATCAGCAATTAATTTGATGGCAACTTCAACCTTATCGCCTTTATCTACTCTATATGTTTTCTGATTTACCTTTTCTGCAGTTGTGTTTTCTGGCTCTGCTTCAATTAAAACGGGTCTGTTTAAAAGTCCTTGTGCTAACTTCTTAATATCTTTAGAAAAAGTTGCTGAGAACAATAAATTTTGTCGTTGTTTCGGCATCAAACTGATAACTTTTTTAATATCACGCAAAAAACCCATGTCTAACATACGATCGGCTTCATCTAATACTAAAATCTCAACACGACCTAAAGACAAGGCTCTCTGATTTTCTAAATCCAATAAACGCCCAGGTGTTGCCACTAATATATCAATTCCACCACGAATGGTTTTTATCTGTGGTTTTGCATTCACTCCACCAAAAATTACCGTTGATTTTATATTTAAAAAGGCACTATATTCACGAACATTTTCGTGCACCTGTGCCGCCAACTCACGAGTCGGGGTTAAGATTAAAGCACGGATAGGTCGGTGTCGTTGCTTGCGTGTTGCATCCAACTTTTGTAATAATGGTAAAGTAAATCCGGCTGTTTTCCCAGTTCCGGTTTGGGCAGATGCTAACACATCTCTCCCTTCCAAAATAATTGGAATTGTTTTTTCTTGAATGAGTGAAGGTGTTGTATATCCTTGTTTGCTAACTGCTTCTAACAGTTCTGGTATTAATCCGAGGGACTTAAATGACATATTTTATTTTTAAAGACGGCAAAGATACTGTTTAAATGTTAGAAGTAGGGCGTTAGAAACTTTTCAGAAAAAAAACGAAGGGGAAAGCCGATTTTATTCATTCTCTTTTTATAAATTTGCAATCTGAATCAATAGAGGAAAAATTTGAACTGATTGCAACCTCTTATTACTGTTTAAACAGTAAGAACCAAAATGCTAAAGCAGTAGATACTTCTTCTATCACTTTACATTTTTTTCTGATTCTATTTTATTAACATGTAAAGATTAATACTATGTCATATTTATTTACGTCAGAATCTGTGTCAGAAGGACACCCTGATAAAATTGCAGATCAAATTAGCGATGCTTTAATTGATCGTTTTTTGGCCTTTGATCCAAATTCAAAAGTTGCCTGTGAAACGCTGGTAACAACCGGACAAGTTTTTTTGGCCGGGGAAGTAAAATCTACCGCTTATTTAGATGTTCAAAAAATTGCACGTGATGTCATAAACAACATCGGTTATACCAAAGGAGAATATATGTTCGACGGCAATTCTTGTGGTGTTTTAAACGCCATTCATGAGCAATCTCAAGACATCAACCAAGGTGTTGACCGTGGAAATTATGATGAACAGGGTGCTGGAGACCAAGGAATGATGTTTGGCTACGCAACTACAGAAACTGAAAATTTTATGCCTTTGGCGTTGGATTTAAGTCATCGTTTGTTGATTGAACTCGCTCTTTTAAGAAGAGAAAATAAAGACATTACATATTTAAGACCCGATGCTAAAAGTCAGGTTACCATTGAATATTCTGATGATAATGTTCCGCAACGAATAGATACCATTGTAATTTCTACACAACATGACGAGTTTGATGCAGACGAGCCAATGCTTGCAAAAATTAAAAGTGATTTGGTTTCAATTCTAATCCCGAGAGTGATTGCAAAATTACCTGCAAAAATTCAGGCATTGTTTAATGATGAAATCACCTACCATATCAATCCGACTGGAAAGTTTGTAATTGGAGGTCCTCACGGAGATACTGGTTTAACCGGACGTAAAATTATTGTGGATACGTACGGAGGAAAAGGTGCACACGGTGGTGG
>JAGLDM010000096.1 GCA_023145595.1 Flavobacteriaceae bacterium
TTTGCTTTAACCAGTAAATCGTTTAAAAAAGTCATTACCTTTTCTGGCTTTTCAGACATGCGCTCTTCTAACACAAAATGAGCATGCGATTTATAACCTAATAAATTTGCTCGTTGATGTCTCAACGAAACGATATCTAAAACTATCTGTTGATTGTCGAATTCATTATTTTGGAATGCTCTACCTCCAAAAGCAATTGCAACTTTTTTCCGTAAATCTCTATTTTCAACATAAGTCATAAAAGGACCGTAACTTGGGTAATCTAAAGTAAAAACCCACCCATCCTTCTCTTTCTGCTTTGCCGTTAACTTCGCTGCTTCTTTCTCTCCTTCAGGCAAGCCTTTTAATTCATTTTCATCTGTAATATGTAGTTCATATGCATTGGTCTCTGCTAAGATATTTTCTCCGAATTTTAAAGATAATTTTGACAATTTCGCGTCAATTCCTCTCAAACTTTCTTTATCAGCCTCATTCAGATTTGCACCATTTCGAACAAACATTTTATATTGATTCGTAAGTAAAGTATCTTGTTCTATTGATAAATTTAAATCCTCTTTCTTTAGATAAATTTGCTCTACACGCTCAAACAATTCTTTGTTCAATCGAATATCATTTGCAAACTCACTTAGTAGCGGAGAAACTTTTTGTGCTGTTTTTTGAAGTTCATCATTGGTCTCAGCCGAATTCAAATTAAAAAACACACTCGTAACCCTTTTTAACTGCATTCCACTATATTCAAGCGCTTCAATCGTGTTTTGAAACGTTGGTTTTTGAGTTGATGCTGTAATTACTTCAATCTCTTCTTTAGACGTCTTGATTCCTGCAATAATAGCTGGTTCAAAATGTTCGTTTTTAATTTTAGAAAAAGGTGCTGTTGCAAAAGGTGTTGAAAATTCTTTTAATAAAGGATTCATAGGAAAGATTAACTATTAATAATTAGGACAAAAAAATCCAAAGCAAAATTAACATTTGCTTTGGATTTTTGACCTTTTAATGGTAAATATTTATTTCCTGAAATCTTGAACTTGTGTCGTAAGAATGGTATTATTTTAAGTGCCTAATTACATAAAACCCGCTACACACATTTTTTTATGAGATGCTTCGACAAGCTCAGCATGACAGCGGTGTTTTAAAACACTTTTCTTTCAATCATTCTTCCAATAAGCAGGATTTGTATCTTCTGATAATTGATTCCAATAATCTTGGTTCACTGTATGCTTACCATCTAAGGTTTTTAACCTCCTAGAAAAAACCCAAATAGTTGGGTGAAAAGTCATATCAGTAACACCAACTGTATATAATTGCGGATCTTCTTCAGTCTTTCTTTTTTCTTCTTGAATGACAACTTCAAAACCATTGAATTTCAATAGTTCTTCTAAGAATATTTTTCGAGTTTCTTCAATTTTTTTTTCAACAAAAGTTACTCGTTGATCTCCTATGCTTCCAAATGCGTGTTTTCCTGCTAATGCCATAAATATCTAAATTACAACTTGCTTATTTCAAAAATATAATCATAAATCGGACTATACAATCCTATAAATAAAATCCCAACTACTGCTATAATCAATCCTAATTTCATAAATAATTTACTTTCAAAATAAGGAATTGCATCCTCGCTTTTTCTTAAGAACATCGCTCTAATCACTAACAAATAGTAGTACAATGAAATGGTTACATTCACTACGGCTAAGAAAACTAATAAATACATTCCTTGACTCGCCGCTGCGGTAAACAAGAAAAATTTACCAAAGAATCCTGCTACTGGCGGAATCCCAGCCAACGAGAATAACGCCAACATCATTATCAAACTCAACTTCGGATTTGTTCTATACAAACCGTTGTAATCATCAATATTTTCTTTCCCTGTTTTTAATGAAATTGCTTGTACAACTCCAAATGCCGCTAAATTGGTAAATACGTAAATTCCTACAAAATAAACCACTGTTGCTACACCTAATTGATCGTTAGACATAATTCCTAACAATATAAATCCTGCTTGTGCTATTGATGAAAATGCTAAAAAGCGTTTCATATTTTGTTGACGTAAGGCAAATAAATTCCCAATAAACATTGTAGCCAAAGCAACTATGTATAACATTTTATGTGTTACCAAATCGAAAGGTTCCATTACTGTAAATAGGATAATCATCAAAATCATAACTGCTGCTCCTTTCGAGATTACAGACAAATAAGAAGCGATTCCGATTGGTGCTCCTTCATACACATCTGCAGTCCAGAAGTGAAAAGGAACCAATGATATTTTAAAAGCCAATCCTGTAAAGAAAAACACAAAACCTAACAAACTCAAGCTTGAATATGACAAAATTGCTGCTACTTCTTCAAAATGAATTGTACCTGTTGTAGCATACAACAGAGATACTCCAAACAAAGAAGTCCCCGATGCCAAGGCTGCTGATAATATAAATTTAACACCTGCTTCGGCAGATTTTCTTTTAGAGGTTTCATAAGCCACTAATGCTGCAACTGGTAATGCAGACAATTCTAATCCTAAATAGAACATCAAGAAATCTCCTGCAGAAATCATATAATACATTCCTAAAAGTGATGAGAATATCAGAATAAAAAACTCAGTTGATTTGTTTTCTGGAACTACTTTTTCTTTGATCCAATCGGCAGATTGTAAAAGGATAATTAAGACTCCGACATTCAATACATTTTTGAATAGGTGAATTAAGGTAGTGGATCTAAACATCCCTCCAAATAAGGACCCTTCTTCCAAAGGTAAAAACCCAATAATGGTATGAACAACAAAAATACCAATGGCAAAATTGATCAATCCCTTTTTGTTATTCGAGAATATTTCGCCGATTACCAACAGTAAAATAACTGCGAGTAATACCAACTCTTGACGCATTAATAAAAAACTTTCTAAAGTCATACTTCCTTAAATTACAAATGACAAATGACAAAAATCAAAATCATCTTTCTATTATTATTGTTTTACCTCTTAATTACCTGATTAGATTCCCTGCCTGCCGCAGGCAAGCTCATCGTTCCTTCGTCTCTCTGTCGGAATGACATTTACTTCAAACATCCGTCTTCGGTCTTAAATCACCTGTCTTCCCTACAACATTCTTTCAATAAATGGCTGCACGCTTTCTCTTATCATATCACTCAACCAAATTGGTGTAACTCCCATAAAAATTATAGGGATTAGTAATAAAATCACTCCGGTTTTTTCGTACCAAGTGGCTTTTGGCAAATCTTCAAATTCTGAGTTCTTTATTGGCCCCATCAACATCAATCCAACTGCTCTTAAAACATATACTGCAGTAACTACAATTGCAGAAACTGTGATGATTGTTGCTACTCTATGAAACATATCTTCGTGCTGAAATGCTCCTACAAATATTTGCATCTCTGCCATAAATCCACTAAATCCAGGTAAGCCTAAAGATGCCAATCCTGCAATTACGTACATCACAGATATAAATGGAATCACTTTTAACAACCCCCCTAATTTTGTAACATCTCTGGTGTGGGTTCTTCCGTAAATCATCCCGATTAATGCGAAGAAAAGTGCTGTCATAAATCCATGAGAAAGCGATTGTAAAATGGCTCCGTTCCAAGATGTTTTATTCAACATCAATAATGCGAATAATACCATCCCCAAGTGACTAACAGATGAGTACGCATTGATATATTTTAAATCTGTTTGTTTTACTGCTGCTAATGCTCCGTAGAATACTCCAATGACCGCTAAGACGATAAAGAAGTCAGACCAAATAATAGCTCCTTCTGGCAATAAATACATGGCAATTCTAAAAACCCCATATCCTCCTAATTTCAT
>JAGLDM010000097.1 GCA_023145595.1 Flavobacteriaceae bacterium
TCTCTTGCAGGATAAATATCTAACAATAACAATTCATCAAATTTTGATAATGCCGAAGCAAAATCATCTACAAAATCTTGCGTTCTACTAAATAAATGTGGCTGAAACACTACGATTATTTGCTGATTAGGATACATTTCACGCACTGCTTGATGTACTGCGTTAATTTCTGTTGGATGATGTGCATAATCGTCTATCAACACCAAATCATTAGTTTTAATCCGATAACTAAATCTACGATGCACTCCCTTAAACGACAGTAAAGACTTGGATATAGATTGTAGTGAAACCCCGTAAATATTTGCCATTGCCAAAGCAGCTACAGCATTTAGCACATTGTGCTTTCCTGGCAGGTTAAACTTCACACCTCTTATAATTTCTGTCGGAGTCATTACATCAAAAATGTACGCTCCTTTTTCTATTTTTAAATTATCGGCATAATAATCTGCTGTCTCATTCACAGCATACGTAAGTCCATCTAACTTTAATCCCTTATGAACAATCAACGTATCTGTTACTTTTTTTGCAAAATCACCAAAAGACGCTTCCAAAGCATCAGTAGCTCCATAAATATCTAAATGATCTGCATCCATAGAGGTTATACATGCAATGTTTGGTGCTAATTGTAAAAATGATCTATCAAACTCATCAGCCTCTACCACAGAAACTTCAGTTCCGCCCAATATTAAATTGGAGTTGTAATTTTCTGAAATTCCACCTAAAAAGGATGTTGCACCAGTTCCCGCTCCCTTCATTATATGCCCTAATATTGCAGAAGTTGTTGTTTTACCATGTGTTCCTGCAACCGCCAAACAAATGGTATTTTTTGTAATTTCTCCTAAAATTTGCGAACGTTTTAGAATTGTAAAATTATTGGCTCTAAAAAATTCCAACTCCGTATTATTATCCGAAATAGCTGGGGTAAACACCACCAATGTTTCTTTTGAATTCTTAAAATTTTCAGGAATCATTTCTACCGAATCCTCAAAATGAATCTCAACACCAACCTCTTCTAATTCTTTTGTGATTTTTGAAGCAACTTTATCAAAACCTGCAACTTTTTTTTCGTTCATTGCGAAATAGCGAGCAATAGCACTCATCCCGATTCCTCCTATACCAATAAAGTAAACAGAAGTCCACCCGAAATTCACGCCAACTGAATTGGGTTTTTTATGACTCGCTATGAATTCTTTTTTACTCATATTCTTAATTTCTTTTCCCTACAACTATCGAGATTGGGAAGACATTATATTCATTAATTTTTCAATTTCATCAACAATAGTTACTGTTGCATTCGGCAATGCCATCTTTTTTAGATTATCACTTAGTTTTTTTTGTTTAGCCTCATCTGTAATCAACTCTTCAACAACCTTTTTAAATGAAGACACATTCTTTTCTTCTAATAAAATAGCACCTTCTTTTTCAACAATTGCCAAAGCATTTTTAGTTTGATGATCTTCGGAAACATTTGGAGACGGAATAAATATTGTTGGTTTACCTACAATACACAATTCTGAAATAGACCCAGCCCCTGCTCTGCTAATGATAAAATCTGCCGCCGCATAGGTTAAATTCATTTTATTTAAAAACGCATGGGTTTGAACTCCGTTTAAAGAATCATACTTTTTGTAATCATCAAAATATAATTTACCTGTTTGCCAAATCACTTGGATATTTCGCTTCACCAACCATTCAATATTTGTTTCTATAAGTTGATTAATTGCACGAGCTCCTAAACTCCCTCCCAAAACAAGTAGCGTTTTTTTATCTGGATTTAATTTAAATTCTGCTATTCCTTCTTTACGTTTTGATTCTTTTGAAATCAAATCTTGCCGAACAGGGTTTCCTGTTTTTACAATTTTATTCTTTTCAAAAAACCGATCTAAATGATCATAAGCGACACAAATTTTATCTACTTTTTTAGAGAGTAATTTATTTGTAATTCCGGGATAAGAATTTTGCTCTTGAATTAGCGTAGGAATCCCTTTACTCTCTGCTACAAATAATGTTGGTCCACTTGCAAACCCACCTGTACCAATTACAATAGATGGTTTAAATTTTTTAATAATTTTTCGCGCATTCCATAAACTTGATATTAGTTTAAATGGAAAAGATAGATTCTTCAAACTCAAACTACGCTGAATCCCAGAAATCCAAAGCCCTTTAATTTCATATCCATTCTGCGGAACCTTTTCCATCTCCATACGGTCTTTTGCTCCTACAAATAAAAAATTAGCATCTGGGTAGCGACGTTTCAATTCATCGGCTATTGCAATGGCAGGGTAAATATGTCCTCCCGTACCTCCTCCGCTCAATAATATATTAATCAATGGTTTCATGTAAAATATTTAAAGGGTTTTCATGCACTACATTTTTAGTTGATTCGCTTTTCACTGAACTCACACTTAAAATCATCCCGATTGCAAAACAAGTCATCCAAATAGAAGTACCTCCACTACTCACTAGAGGAAGTGTTTGCCCCGTTACAGGAAATAGGTTAATTGCAACCGCCATATTAATCATTGCCTGAAATATTATTGGCAAACCGATTCCCAACACCAATAAGGTCGCAAAAACGGCTTTCGCTTTCTTTGCCACCATGATAATTCTAAACAACAAAAAGAAATAGGTCAACACAATACCAACCCCCCCTACAAGACCAAATTCTTCAACAACAATAGCATAAATAAAATCTGATGATGATTGCGGTAAAAAGTTTTTTTGCA
>JAGLDM010000098.1 GCA_023145595.1 Flavobacteriaceae bacterium
GAAACAGCCTTTTGCAGTTTTGGGTGAGGCAATACTAAATTTCGATTTTTGTTCCTAAGCCCAAAAGGAAACTGGCGTAATAGTTCTATGGCTCTGCCTCGAGGATAGTCAGACTCATTTTTTTTTATTTAGAATACTTATAACTTTTAGATTCAAATAAGAGTTGTTGAATTTCGAAAAGAGATTGATAAAATTGTAATTTTTCTAAAGAATGCAATTTGATTTCATTAACAACTCTATAATTCGGTTATATTTGCTCAAAACTTTTTAAATGACTTTTTTGTACATCGCCATCGGTTTGGTGTTTCTTATTCTAGGAGGTAATTGGTTGTTAAAGGCAGCAGTTGGGCTTTCATTACAGATGAAAATACCCAAAATTGTGATTGGAATGACAGTTGTTTCTTTTGCTACTTCGGCTCCAGAATTAATTGTAAGTTTAAAATCTGCGCTTGATGGTCACGCTGATTTAGCCTTGGGGAATGTCATTGGTTCCAATATTGCTAATCTTGGTTTGGTGTTGGGAATTACAATTGTATTATCAACTATAACGGTTCAAAAAAGTTTTTATAAAACCGATTGGCCTGTTTTAGTACTTGCTTCTGTTGTTCTTTATTTTTTTGTAACTTTTGATAAAACTATTGAGCAGTATGAAGGCTTTTTAATGCTACTACTTCTTGTAGCGTTTTTAATTTACTTATTACGTTTTCAAAAAACGGCAGTCGTTGATGAAAAGCAAGAGGATGATGTAAAGTTACCATTATATAAAGATTTATTATACCTTACTATTGGAGGTGTATCGCTTTGGGGTGGGTCCGAATTATTGATTGAAGGTGCCGTATCTATGGCGAAACATTTTGAAATAAGTGAGAGAATAATTGGTATAACCATTGTTTCAGTTGGAACAAGTATTCCTGAGTTAGCAGCCTCAGTTATTGCTGTATTAAAAAAGGAAAAGGCTATTTCTCTTGGAAATTTAATAGGTTCTAATATCTTTAATATTTTGGCTGTACTCGGAATTACAGCTATTGTTCAACCAATAAAAATTGTTGATCAAGCATTGATTTCTTCAGATGTATATTGGATGCTTGGATTTGCCTTATTGATACTTCCCTTGGTGTTTTTACCTTCTAAAATGAAGTTAGGTAGGAAAGAGGGAGTGCTTCTGTTGTGTTTGTATGGCGTTTTTATATTCAGTACAATTAATTAGGGAGGATTTAAGAAAGGAATGGCTGAGCTTATGAAACTGATCACTCCAAAGTAAAACTGATTTTTATCAAGGTGTTTTTTAATTCAATTGGTTTGAAATTAAAGATATAATTATTTTGTATTTTTACATTAAAATTTAATTGATGGACTTAAAACTAATTCCGCAAATTAAGAATACGGATTCCGACAACTTTTTTTTATTGGCTGGGCCTTGCGCAATTGAAGGTGAAGATATGGCCTTACGAATAGCGGAGAAAGTGATTTCTATAACCGACAAACTCAAAATCCCATATATTTTTAAAGGAAGTTTTAAAAAGGCAAATCGAAGTAGAATTGATAGTTTTACAGGAATTGGAGATGAAAAAGCATTAAAAATTTTACGCAAAGTTTCAGAAACGTTTCATGTGCCAACGGTAACGGATATTCATGAAATTTCGGATGCAGAAATGGCAGGAGAATATGTCGATGTTTTACAGATTCCCGCATTTTTGGTTCGTCAAACCGATTTAGTAGTGGCCGCTGCAAATACAGGAAAAGTAGTAAATCTTAAGAAAGGACAATTTATGAGTCCGGCTGCGATGCAACACGCCGTGCAAAAAGTAAAAGACTCCGGAAGTGAAAAAGCATGGATTACCGATAGAGGGACGATGTTTGGTTACCAAGATATGATTGTTGATTTTAGAGGAATTCCAGAAATGAGAGAGTTTGCTCCGGTTGTGTTAGATGTTACGCATTCATTGCAACAGCCAAATCAATCGAGTGGAGTAACAGGAGGAAGGCCTGATATGATTGAAACGATTGCTAGAGCTGGAGTTGTTAATAATGTAGATGGGTTGTTTATTGAAACTCATTTTGACCCAGTAAACGCTAAAAGTGATGGTGCAAATATGTTAGACATAGCGCATCTCGAGAATTTATTAAGTAATTTAGTAGTTATCAGAAAAACAATTAATAACCTTTAATATACTTCAAATAAAATGAAAAATTTAGTCGTAAGTTTCGTAATTAGCCTTGTGGTTTTTTCTTCGATAAACATCAATGCTCAAAAGGCTCAAAAAAATGATTCTATTAAATATACCGCTGTGAATAAAGGAAAAATATTTGTGAGTTGGGGTGGTAATAGAGGACAATTCACCAACTCAGATATTACTTTTAAAGGAGATGATTATGATTTCAAATTATATGATGTAGAATCACACGATAAACCTAAAGGTTGGCATATTGATTATATAAATCCTGCAAATATGACCATTCCGCAAACCAATTTTAAATTGGGTTATTTTGTTTCTGAAAAATATACGGTTTCGTTAGGGTTGGATCACATGAAATATGTGATGACACAGAATCAGACTGTAAATATTGATGGAGAAATTAATGGTCCTATACATAATGGTGTTTATGATAACGTCCCGATTCAATTAACAGAGGATTTTTTAACTTTTGAGCACACTGACGGACTTAATTATATCTATGCTGAATTTGCACGTTATGATGATATTTCGTCTATTTTCGGAATACACAACACAGATAAATTTCAAATAAATATTACCGAAGGTGTTGCAGGAGGTGCGTTATTGCCAAAAACCAATTCGATGTTGTTATCAAAAGATCGTTATGACGAATTTCATTTAGCAGGATTTGGGTTTTCGCTTCATGCCGGATTGAATGTTACTTTTTTCAAACATTTTGTTATTCAAGGGAACTTAAAAGGAGGCTATATTAATATGGGTGATATTCGTACAACGAATGATTCTGCTGATAGCGCTTCCCAAGATTTTTTCTATTTACAAGAAGCGATTGCTTTAGGATGGATTTTTAGAATTTAATTCTTAGTTCAGAGGTTTTTTCACAATTCAGGCATAAACTTCACCGTTTTTCTGTGAAGTTTATTATGGATTTATAGCAGTCTGTCATTTCGACAGAGTGAAGAATGAGCGACGAGAAATCTCATTAGGATAGGATTCTTTATTCCGAATGCTAATGAAATATTATAGACTGAATCCAAAACGTTTTAAACTATTGATTTGGATGGATGGCACATTTTTATGTTTTTGTAATTGTGATTGTATTTTTATTGCAAGATTCTATTGAAAGGAATGTTTTTTTTATCACCGAACAGACATAAAGCATCAGTGATTGATGGGATTCATTAATATTTCTTTTTTATTTCCCGAATTAAATATTCCAATCCGTTGAGTTGTAATTCATAGACTAATCCCAATTGTTTGCCTAATTTACCGGCAGGAAACCCTTTGGCATGATACCAAACAATATAATGCTCTGGTAAATCGATGAGGTAACGACCTTTATATTTTCCGAAAGGCATTTTGGTATGTGCTAAATCAATTAAAAATTGCTGATCTGGTAGCATTATTCTTTATCTGTTATATAGTTTTGTAAATAAGAAAACCGTTGGGTTAATTTTTTTTCCGAAGTCATTCTGGCTCGTTGTAATACGCCACTTTTATCGTTGTTGAAAAATGAGGGAATAATGTGTTTTGCAAATTGATCTCCGAATCCAATGGAGGCATCCTCAGGTAATTCACAAGGTAAATTATCTACAGCCATTACTGCAATGACCTCTTCTTTTAAGAAGTCATCTTCTTTCTCTGTTAGCGGATTGTAACCAAATATTGGGTCAGAAATTGTAGAAGGTCTTAGAGTACTAGCAACAGGTCCATCAATATCACAACTGATATCTGCAACTACGCTTATTTTGAAATTGGGAGATTTGGCATCTTTTCTCGTAAAGATAAATGGAGCGCCATCACCATAAAAATGGCCAGCGATATAAAAGTCAGAAACTTCTGCAAAGCGCATAAAATCACTTTTATATTCTTGAGGGAAATCAAAAAAGTTTTGCATCCCTAAATTCTGACCGTCCAAACGTTTGTTGTAATCCAACACATCTAATTGTACATATACAGGCGCGTCAAATGTTTTGGATAGGAACTCTTCAAAGGAAACCTCTTTAATTTTCATTGCATCCAACATTTCTTTCGAACCATTGCTAACACGTCCTTTTCCGGTTAAAACAATTTTAATTGCAGGCAATTGTATCGCATTCAAATGTGAAATTAAATCTTGTTGGTTTTTTAAGGTTCCTGCTTTTGGCAAACTGAATGTTGCTGTTTTTAATCCGAAGGTTCTAACCCCGTTATACGCACCAACAATTCCGGCATATCTTCCGAAGGCAACCACTCGAATTTCGTTTGAATCTACCAAGGTTTCGTGGTCAAATAATTCAATATTTTTTTCTAAAATAGCCAAAAGCAATTTTCGATTATACGGTTGTTTTTTGAAGGTATGTGAAAAGAAAAAATACTTTTTATTCGGAATTAAATTTTCAATCGGAACCTCTTTGACACCAATCAGAACTTCACAATCGGAGACGTCATCGGTAACTTCAATTCCTAGGTTTCGATATTCATCATCAGAAAAGGTTCGAATATCAGAAGCCTCCACTTTTAAGATGAGTTTAGGAAAGGTTTCTAAAAGTTCTTTACATTTTTCAGGAGAAAAAACAACACGTTTGTCTGGCGGGTTTTTACGTTCCTTTATAATTCCGATTTTCATAAATTATTGTGATTTAATAAAGTTTAAAGGTATTTTATAACCTGAGTTCGATTAATATTTAAGTAGATTTTATTAGTAAAAAAGATATATTTTCAAGTAAATTAAGATGCTGAACATAAACTTATTAATCCAAAAACCTGTCTGTGATAATCTACTCCAAAATTACAGAAACATTTTGTATTGTCTCTAAAAAAATGTTTGGTATAAGTCTCATTAATTTAATAATATAAATGTGGACCTAACAAGACATTAGGGCACCAGAAAAAACAAAAAAAGTAAGTAGTTGTAGTTTCAAATAGTGACCTCAACAATATTTAAACCTAACGGTTATATCTTGATTTTATAAGGTTTTAGCGATGTAGTTAAATTATAACTGTCCAAATATTTACCATCAAGTCTGAACTAGTATAGTGTGGTTTTAAGTCAGTTTTTGACTCTATTTAAAAATAGGATTCAATTATGAAAATTGAATCCTATAAAAAAGTTTATATACTTTACAGAGTAGCATCAATGGTCTATGGAGTTTTCTGAACTTGTTCTGTCGAAAATTTATATAGTGAAATTGTATGATATTTCTCAGTAGGGTTTAACGTTATACTTGGAAAACTTGGTTGATTTGGACTGTCTGGAAAATGTTGTGTTTCTAAAGCAAAGGCTGTTCTATAATCATCCGTTACTCCAGATTTAAATGTATTTTCACTCTTCATAAAGTTTCCGCTATAAAATTGAATTCCAGGTTCTTGGGTGAAAGCTTCCATTATAATTCCAGATTTGTCTCCAGTAACAGATCCAACATAATTCATACCTTCTTTTTTGGTTTCATTTAACACAAAGTTATGATCGTATCCCGCACCATTTTTTAATTGGTCATTCTCAGTATTGATTCTTTCTCCAATAGTATGTGGAGTTGTAAAATCAAAAGGAGTTCCCTTAACATCTTTATGTTCTCCTAAAGGAATTAACCCACTATCCACAGGTGTAAATAAGTTCGCATTAAATTGAACCGTATGATTTAAAATAGTTCCGCTACCTTCTCCGTTTAAATTAAAAAAAGCATGATTTGTTAAATTTACAACTGTTGCTTGATCTGTTGTCGCTTCATATTCCATTTTAATAGTTTGCTCAGAAGTAAGACTATAAGTAACCTTTACTTCTAAATTCCCAGGAAATCCCATTTCTAAATCTGGGGACACATAGGTTAAAACTAATGTTTGATCGTTTATTTTATTTGCAGTCCAAACTACATCTTGAAACCCTTTATCACCGCCATGCAGCGTATTTGCTCCATTGTTTACTGGAATTGTGTATTTCTTTCCGTTTAGAGAAAAATGGCCTTTAGCAATTCTATTTCCAACTCTACCAATGGTTGCTCCAAAATAAGGTTCGCTAGAATTTTTAAATCCATCTGCACTATTCATTCCTACAACAACATC
>JAGLDM010000099.1 GCA_023145595.1 Flavobacteriaceae bacterium
CAAGAAGAAATTCCAGTGCATCCAATTGTACCAGAAAATCCAGATATTATTACCGATTTCCCGTCAGATCATGGGTTTGTTTTAGGAGCAAGATTGAATTCTCAATTTAAAGGCTTGGGTGTGGGCTCGTTTAATGATTTTACAATTCGTTACGGCTATGGTATTGCAAATGGTGGAGACGGAGGTGTTTCAAAAACTTGGGCAACCTACGGGGCTCCAGATTTAGATGAATTAAATTTTAAAGGAGCTTATTCTTGGTCTATTGTAGATCAAGCAGTTTTGAATTATAATGATAAAAACACGATACATGCTTATGTAATATTTACATCGAGTAAAGGTGGCGCTGATTCTAATCATATGGCAAAGTCTTATTTTGGTGATGAAATTTTTAATAAAAAGATAGATTTTACAGTTGGAACGAGAAATGAAACTATTTTGTCAGATAATTTCCGTTTGTTTACAGAGTTGCATTATTCTCAGCGGAAAGATGGGGAGAATCCTATTGCAAGTATGGTAAAATTCAGTTTGTCGCCAGTGTATGTTCCTACAGGGAATTTGAGTACTTGGGCGCGACCGCATTTACGCTTAGTAGCGTCAGCAGCGCGTTATAATGACTTCGCTAAAGAGACCTTATATTCACCGTATTTGCAATATGCAGGTGCCGAACAATGGGGTTTTTATTTTGGTGTAAAGGCTGAATGGTGGATTTGGAATTAAGAAATCAGTTACAAGCTTTCCATATCACATCGTTTGGAGTTGGGGCAATTACAGAAATACTTTCTTTATTTACAGGATGAATAAATTCAATTTTACGTGCATGTAAATGAATACTCCCTCCTTTATTACTTCGGTTAAAACCGTATTTTAAATCACCTTTTATAGGAGATCCAATAGCTGCTAATTGACAACGAATTTGATGATGTCTTCCTGTTTCTAAATCAATTTCTAGTAAAAAATAGGAGTCTAGTTTTTTTATGATTGTATAGTGTAGGATGGCTTTTTTTGTCCCGTCACTTTCCTTGTTAAAAGCAGTAGATTTATTGTTCTTTGGATTTTTTCGCAACCAATTAATTAAAGTGTCTTTTTCTTTAGCGGGTTTGTTTTTTACAACAGCCCAATAGGTTTTATTAATTGTTTTTTCGCGAAGCATTTTGTTTAAGCGCTCCAAAGCTTTTGATGTCTTGGCAAAAATTACAATTCCAGAAGTTGGGCGGTCTAATCTATGAACAACTCCTAAATATACATTATTAGGTTTGTTGTATTTGTCTTTAATATATTCTTTAACAACATCACTCAAAGGTTTGTCACCAGTTTTATCACCTTGTGTAATGTCGCCAGCACGCTTATTAATTATAATAAGATGATTGTCTTCAAAGAGTACTTGTAAATTGTGTTTTGTTGAATGCATTAATTAAAATATTCAGTTCTGCTGTTCTTTTAAGAGTAACGTCATTTCGACCATAGGAGAAATCGCATCCAGATAATCATCTGTGTAAAGTTAATCATGATCACTTTATAAGGGATCTCTAACTTTGGTTTCTGAAAAAATACGGTTCCATTAAAATCATGGTAGGAGTGAAAAATTATTTAAAATTCCCAGCAACGTTAGTATTCACCTGAGCAATAAATTTTAATACATCATCACAGCCCATATCGGTTTCTGATGAGGTTATAAAATTAGTTGGAACAGCCTCCCAAGTTTTGAGAAGTTCTTTCTTGTATTTAGTAATATTTTTATTTAAAGTCGAACTTCCTAATTTATCAGCTTTAGTAAATATGATTGCAAACGGGATTCCGTTTTCTCCTAAAAACTGCATAAATTCCAAATCAATTTTTTGAGGAGCGTGTCTTGAGTCGACTAAAATAAATGAGCAAACCAATTGTTCTCTTTGTAAAAAATAATCTTTTATAAATGATTGAAATGTTTTGCGTTTGCTTTTTGAAACCTGCGCGTATCCATATCCAGGCAAATCGACTAAAAACCACGAGTCGTTGATTTTAAAGTGATTAATTAACTGTGTTTTTCCAGGTTTTCCGGAAGTTTTTGCTAATTTTTTATGATTGGTTAATGCATTTATTAAAGATGATTTACCAACATTTGACCTGCCAATAAAGGCGTATTCAGGAACTTGATCTTTTGGGCATCGCGATACATCTGTATTGCTAATAACAAAGGTGGCGGAATTTACTTTCACTTTAACTATAAGTTTCGTTGTTTTAACCAAGCCATTACGAGTTTGTTAAAAAGATCAGGGTGTTCCATCATTGGAGCATGCCCACATTTATCAACCCAAAATAAATCAGAATCGGGTAAAAGACGATTAAAATCATGAGCGACTTCTGGCGGAGTTACAGAATCTTGTTTTCCCCAAATTAGGCAAACAGGAATGTTTAAGGAGGGTAGGATCTCAGCCATATTATGACGTATGGCGCTTTTTGCAATCGATAAAGTTTTTAACGCTTTTATGCGGTTATTTACAAGTTCATAAATCTCATCTACTAATTCTTTAGAGCCAACTTTTTTGTCGTAAAAGACCTCTTGAACCTTCTTTTTTATGAATTCGTAATCACCTCTTTTAGGGTAGGTGTCTCCCATAGAGTTTTCGTACAATCCAGAACTACCTGTCAAAATCATAGCCCTAACATTTTTAATATGATGTTGTGTAAAAAGTAGAGCAATGTGACCTCCTAAAGAGTTTCCGAGTAAAATCGGATTATCAAGTTCTAAAAGATTAATGAATTTATCTACAAATTTTGAAAGGTTACGGACATTCGTTTTAATGAGCGGTAATGTGTATAACGGCAATTCGGGAATTAAAACTTTGTAACCGTTTTGAGAAAAATATGAAACAACTCCGTCAAAGTTGCTTAAAGCGCCCATAAGACCGTGAAGTACGATAATAGGTTGACCTTCACCTTCTTCAATGTATTTGAATTTTCCTTTTGTTTTAAGTGTATAACTCATTTATGGTTGTCTGTTTGAACAATTGACAAAGATAGCCAATTTAGAGCAAAATACGGTTTTTTTAGGGATTTCAATGTTTAAAACTTAAATGAATTGTCAATGCGCTTATGTACAGTTGTGTTGTGGTTTGTGGTAAAAGAAGGGTAAAGTTATTAACAAAGTGGTATATTGTGGTAAAAAGTGGAATTAATTTTCTACTTTTGAAACTAATTCTTTATAAAGTTAATGATCAGTCTAATTGGAACATACGAGTGTAAAGCCGACATAAAAGGTCGGTTGATGCTGTCTTCTGCTTTAAAAAAGCAGTTGTCTTCGGTGTTACAAGATGGGTTTGTTATTAAGCGGTCGGTATTTCAAACCTGTTTAGAGGTGTATCCTATGGCAGAGTGGAATGTTATGATGGCAAAAGTGAATAAACTGAATCGATTTGTTAAGAAGAATAATGATTTTATACGGCGATTTACCGCTGGGGTAAAAATTGTTGAGTTAGATGCTTCTGGTCGATTATTGATTCCGAATGATTTGCAAAAATTTGCAGGTATTACAAAACAGGTAGTGCTTTCTTCTGCTGTAAATATTATTGAAATTTGGGATAAAGATAAATACGAGTCGGCTATTGATGCTGCTACCGTTGATTTTGGAGAGTTGGCAGAGCAAGTGATGGGAAATTTAATAGATGATGAAGATGGAATATCATAATCCGGTTTTGCTTAAAGAGAGTATTGATGGTTTGGCTGTCAATCCAAATGGAGTTTATGTAGATGTGACTTTTGGCGGAGGAGGGCATTCGAAAGAGATCTTAAAAAGATTAGGTAAAGAAGGAAGGTTGTTTGGTTTTGATCAAGATGCTGATGCGCAAGCAAACAAAATAGATGATGAGCGATTTGTGTTAGTTCCTGAAAACTTTAGATATATAAAAAGGTTTTTGCGTTTTTATGGAATTAAAAAAGTAGATGGGGTTTTAGCAGATTTGGGAGTGTCATCACATCAATTTGATGAGGCGGAAAGAGGTTTTTCAACCCGTTTTGATGCTGAGTTAGATATGAGAATGAATCAAAAGGATGAGTTGTCTGCTTTTAAGATAGTAAACAAATATCCAGAAGAGGCTTTAGGAAATGTTCTTTTTAAATATGGTGAATTGCGAAATGCAAAAGCAATGGCAAGGCAGATTGTAAGTGCGAGAGCGGAAAATCAAATTAAAACAAGTTTTGAATTGAAAACGGTTTTGAAACAATTTTTGCCAAACGCAAAAGAGCATAAAATTTTGGCTCAAATATTTCAGGCGATACGGATTGAAGTAAATCAGGAAATAGAAGTGTTAAAGGAATTTTTAAATCAAATTCCAGAGTTATTGAATGATGGAGGTAGATTGAGTGTAATTTCCTATCATTCTTTAGAAGATCGGTTGGTGAAGCGCTTTATAAGAAATGGATTGTTTGAAGGGGAGCCAGAAAAAGATTTTTATGGAAATTTTGAAGTTCCGTTAAAAAAAGTTGGAAAAATGGTGATTCCATCAAAAGAGGAAATAAAAATTAATAATAGAGCGCGAAGTGCAAAATTAAGAATAGCAACAAAAAAGTAGTATGTCAAAACTGAGACAAAATATTTATAATGTCTTAAAAGGTAAGTTTCTGGTTAGTGAAGATGCTTTTAAAAACTGGAGGATTATCATTTATATCGTCGTGCTGTTGTTGTATATGATTTCAAGATCTCATAGTACTGATAAAAAAGTATTAAAAATTGCAAAATTGAACAATGAGATAAGGGAGTTGAAAGCAGAGTTTGTAGATACAAGAACCAAAGTGATGCGGTTGGAGTTAGAGTCTTCAGTTCGAGTAAAAGTAGCGGAAAGAGGATTGTTACCGTCAGATAATCCGCCAAAAAAAATAAAAATCGTAAAAAAGTAAATTAAGTTGGCAGCAGAAAAAAAAGGCATATTGAATAGGTTATATATTGTGTTTATCTTCTTGACCTTATTTTTTATAGCGATTGTTGTTAAGATAGTTTATATCCAATATAGTGAGAGGGGTGATCATTATCGAAAAATTTCCGAAGAAAGAACTATTAAAAACGACACTATTCAGGCTAATAGGGGTAGTGTGTATGCAGACGATGGTAGTTTGTTGGCGACTTCGATGTCGCGATACGAAATACGGATGGATGCTTGTACGGTTAAAGCTGATATTTTTGAAGAAAAAGTAAAAGCACTTTCTGTTGAGTTGGCAAAAATGTTTGGGGGGAGTCCTTCTGCACATGTAATGAGATTAAGAACTGCCAGGAAAAACAAAAATCGGTATTTATTCATTGCTCGTAATTTAGGGTACTTGGACTATCAAAAAGTAAAGGCATTTCCTATTTTTAATTTGGGTGTATATGGGGGTGGGTTTATAGCAGAGCAAAGTACTAGAAGAGAGCGTCCGTTAGGGAAGATTGCAGAAAGAACAATTGGTTATGATGATTATCGTGGAGAGCCTGGAATAGAAGGTGCCTATAAGGGATATTTGCGAGGTAAGTTGGGGTGGCGTTTAAAACAACGAATTGCACGTGGTCATTGGAAGCCTATTAGTGATAATAATGAGCTTGAGCCTCAGGATGGGCGTGATATTATTACAACACTTAATGTTAATATTCAGGATATAGCGCATAATGCTTTGTTGGGGCAGTTGAAAAAATTTAAGGCAGAACACGGTAGTGTCGTTGTGATGGAAACTAAAACTGGTGAAATCAAAGCAATTTCGAACTTGGCAAGAACTTCCGATGGGGGATATTTCGAAAAAAGAAATTATGCGGTTTATGAAAAGCAGGAGCTTGGTTCGACCTTTAAGTTAATGAGTA
This sequence comes from Flavobacteriaceae bacterium, assembly GCA_023145595.1. Taxonomy (GTDB): domain Bacteria; phylum Bacteroidota; class Bacteroidia; order Flavobacteriales; family Flavobacteriaceae; genus Urechidicola. The sequence goes on from JAGLDM010000099.1 coordinate 5,801, forward strand.
TGGTAGTTGCTTTAGAGGATAAAGTGATTGATACAGGTACTGTTGTAGATACTCAGGATGGGGTTTTTAAAATTTATGGAAGAAGTGTTCGTGATTCGCATGAGGGTGGTTATGGTGAAATTTCTGTGGCAAGAGTCTTTGAATTGTCATCAAATGTTGGTCTGGTAAAATTGGTTTATGAAGGGTATAAAGATCAGCCTGAGAAGTTTGTAAATAAACTTAGAGAGTTTGGTTTGCATGAGAAATTGGGTGTTTCTATTAAAGGAGAAGGTCAACCAATTATTCCGCATCCAAATGATAAAAATTGGAGTGGAATATCTTTACCGTGGATGGCATACGGATATGGGGTTGAATTAACCCCGTTGCAAACGCTTACCTTTTATAATGCAATTGCTAATAACGGAGTTATGGTGAAGCCTCGGTTTGTTAAAGAAATTAGATTTCAAAATGAAGCGGTAAAGGTTTTTGAAAAAGAAGTGTTGAATGAAAAAATATGCTCTCAAGAAACCGTTGGTAAGATGAAAGAACTTATGAAAAACGTGGTGAGGAGAGGTACTGCAAAAAATTTATATTCTCCAGATTTCTCAATGGCGGGTAAAACAGGAACTTGTCAAGTAGATTACGGAATACGGGACACCCCGATTCAATACATAGCATCGTTTGTGGGGTATTTTCCTGCAGATGATCCGATTTATTCATGTATGGTAGTTATTCATAGACCTGATAAAAGATTAGGCTATTATGGGAATATTGTGGCAGGGCCTGTCTTTAAAGAAATTGCTCATAAAATTTATAGAGATGCTCCTCTTTTGAAAGAAATTAAAAATAAAGAACCGCAAAGTGAATTGGTTGATGATAATTTTGAATCTTATTTCATGACTTCAAACGAACAGTTGAAGAAAATGCCAAACCTAAAGGGAGTGAGTGGAATGGATGCTATTTCTATTTTGGAAAATTTAGGGTTAAAAGTAGAGTTTTATGGGAATGGAAATGTAAAAAAACAGTCGCTAAAATCAGGAACTAAAATTATTAGAGGAACCGTTGTAAAGCTAAATTTATCATAATGCAATTATTAAAAGACATACTATACAAAGTTGCTGTAACGAAAGTTTTAGGGAGTACGGATGCGCACGTAAATGCGATTATTTTCGATTCCAGAAAAGTGGAATCAAATTCTTTGTTTGTTGCTCAGAAAGGGGTAACGGTTGATGGGCATAAATATATTGCAAAAGCTGTTGATTTGGGAGCATCAGTAATTGTTTGTGAAGAACTGCCATCAGAATTAAATAATGATGTAGTTTATGTTGAGGTTGAGGATTCAAACATTGCGCTTGCAATAATAGCAGCGAATTTTTATGATAACCCTTCGCAAAAATTAAAATTAATAGGAATCACAGGAACCAATGGAAAAACAACCATTGCGACTTTGTTATATGACTTATTCGAAAAAGCAGGTTATAAAGTTGGATTACTTTCTACTGTAAAGGTACTGGTTGACGAAAAAGAATATGCGGCAACACATACAACTCCAGACTCTATTTCAATTAACTATTATTTACAGTTAATGATTGATAGTGGTGTAGATTACTGTTTTATGGAGGTGAGTTCGCATGGGATTCATCAGAAAAGAACTGCTGGATTGCATTTTTCGGGAGGAATATTTACCAACTTAACACATGATCATCTCGATTATCATAAGACGTTTGCAGAATATCGAGATGTAAAAAAATCTTTTTTTGACGAATTGCCTAAAACAGCATTTGCGCTTGTAAATGTTGATGATAAGAATGGTAGTGTCATGGTTCAGAATACGAGGGCGAAAAAAGTAACCTATGCCCAAAAATCAATGGCAGATTATAGGGTTCGAATTTTAGAAAATCAATTTTCAGGACTTTTATTAAATGTAAATGGAACTGAAGTTTGGGTAAAACTAATAGGAAACTTTAATGCGTCTAATTTATTAGCCATTTATGCTACTGCTGATTTGTTGGGGTTAGACAAGATGGAAATCTTGCAGATTATGAGTCAGTTAGAAAGTGTTGATGGTCGTTTTCAGCATTTTATATCAGATGGTGGAATAACTGCAATCGTAGATTATGCACATACACCAGATGCTTTAAAAAATGTATTAGAAACAATAAATGATATCAGAACGGGTAATGAAAATGTGATTACGGTTGTTGGTTGTGGTGGAGATCGTGATAAGACAAAGCGACCTAAAATGGGACATATAGCATCATCCTTAAGTTCGCAAGCAATTTTCACTTCAGATAATCCTAGAAGTGAAAATCCACAGATAATTATTGAAGAAATAGAAAAAGGGGTAGCGCCTCAGAATTATAATAAAACGCTTTCTATTGTTGATAGAGAGCAGGCGATAAAAACTGCAGGGAAATTGGCAAATAAAGGAGATATTTTGTTGATAGCAGGTAAGGGTCACGAGACATATCAAGAGGTGAACGGAGTGCGTTCTGATTTTGATGATTTGAAAAAAGTAAAGGAAATTTTAAAAAAATTAAACAAATAAGATGCTGTATTATTTATTTGAATATTTAGAAAAGCACCATGATTTAGTTGCCGCCGGATTGTATAAGTATATTTCTTTCCGTTCTGCTCTAGTATTTATTTTTTCCCTATTAATTTCTATGATTTACGGGAAAAAGATTATTGATTATTTGCGTAAAAAGCAAGTAGGGGAAACGGTTCGTGAATTAGGTTTGGAAGGTCAAAAGGAAAAGTCAGGAACGCCAACAATGGGTGGGGTTATTATTATTCTGGCAACCTTAATTCCTGTGTTTTTGTTTGCGGAAGTGGGCAATATTTATATTATGATATTAGTCATTACAACCTTATGGATGGGAGCAATTGGCTTCTTAGATGATTATATCAAAGTATTTAAAAAAGATAAAGAAGGATTAAAAGGGCGATTTAAGGTTTTAGGTCAAGTCGGACTAGGTATTATTGTTGGAGGCATGTTGTATTTAAATGATGGCGTTACAATCAAAGAAAAATTGTCAGCCCAAGAGATTGTGCAAATTACCGAAGATGGAGGCTCCAGATTATTCGGAGATGCGCACAAATCTACAAAAACAACAATTCCGTTTTTAAAAAACAATGAATTTGAGTACGCCTCTGTGTTAAAATGGTTGGGAGATGATTATCAAAAATATGCATGGATTGTATTTATTCCATTTGTAATTTTAATTATTACTGCAGTTTCGAATGGTGCAAACTTAACGGATGGAATTGATGGCTTAGCCGCAGGTTCTTCTGTGACTATAGTAATAACACTAGGAATCTTTGCATGGGTTTCGGGTAATATTATATTCTCAGATTATCTCAATGTAATGTACATTCCAGATTCAGGAGAAATTGTGATTTTTATCAGTGCATTTGCGGGAGCGTTAATCGGGTTTTTATGGTATAATACTTTTCCGGCTCAAGTGTTTATGGGGGATACTGGGAGTTTGACTATAGGTGGGATTATAGCAGTGATTGCTATTTCGGTTCGTAAGGAATTGCTGATACCAGTTCTGGCAGGTATCTTTTTAGTAGAAAATTTATCGGTGATTTTGCAAGTAGGATATTTTAAATATACAAAAAAGAAAACAGGCGTAGGAAAACGAATATTTAAGATGGCGCCATTGCATCATCATTATCAGAAATCTGGTTACCATGAAAGTAAAATTGTAACACGATTTTGGATTGTAGGAATTATGCTAGCGGTAATTACAATTGTGACATTAAAGTTAAGATAGGAATGAAGTTAGGAGTTGGAAATCGGAAGTTAGAAGTTAGAGTGAATGAATTTTGCTCTGTGAAACTCTTCAAAACTCTGTGAAATAATTTAAAAATGGAAAGGCTAGTTGTTTTAGGAGGGGGTGAAAGCGGTATAGGTACAGCCATACTCGGATTAAAAAAAGGGTATGATGTTTTTGTTTCGGATAATGGAATAATTGAAGAAGCATATAAAGAAGTTCTTTTAAATAATAAGATATCATTTGAAGAAGAAGGTCATTCAGAAGAATTGATTTTTACTGCAGATGTGGTGATGAAAAGTCCGGGGATACCAGATACTGTTCCGCTAATTGTTAAGTTGATTAAAAAAGGGGTGAAGGTGATTTCAGAAATTGAATTCGCAGCTCAATTTACAGATGCAACAATTGTCGGAATTACAGGTTCAAACGGAAAAACCACAATTACCATGTGGATAAACCACATTTTAAAAAGTGGAGGTTTAAATGTGGGAATGGCAGGTAATATTGGCGATAGTTTTGCGCTACAAGTTGCAGAAAATGATTTTAACGAATACGTGCTAGAGTTAAGTAGTTTTCAATTAGATGGAATAGAGAGTTTTGCACCACATATTGCAATAATAACCAATATTACGCCAGATCATTTAGATAGATATGATTATAAAATTGAAAACTATATAGAATCTAAATTCCGAATTACAAAAAATCAAACGAAAGATGATTTTTTAATTTACGATGCCGATGATGAATTGATTGAAATTTGGCTAAAAAAGAATAAAGTAAAAGCAAAACTTTTGCCATTCTCTTTAAAAGAAGAGTTTGAAGAAGGTGGATTTTTAAGAGGTAAAGAAATAATAACGCGAATTAACACAAACGAATTTAAAATGGGGATTACAGCATTAGCTTTACAAGGAAAACATAATGTGAAAAATGCAATGGCAGCCTCTGTGACTGCGCAATTGTTAAAGATCAGAAAAGAGACTATTCGCGAAAGTTTAGAAGATTTTGAGGGTGCGGAACATCGACTTGAGAAGGTTTTGAAAATTAATGGTGTTGAATATGTAAACGATTCGAAAGCTACAAATATCAATGCAGTGTTTTATGCTTTAGAAACAATGCAAACGCCAATTGTTTGGATTGTTGGAGGTGTAGATAAAGGTAATGATTACAGTATTCTTAAAGATTTGGTAACGGATAAGGTGAAGGCAATTATTTGTCTTGGTAAAGATAACTCTAAATTACATAAAGCCTTTGGTAAAATCGTGGATACAATAATTGATACCGAATCTATTGTTGAAGCAGTCCGTACTTCATATTATCTTGCCAAAGATGGTGATTGTGTTTTATTATCTCCTGCATGTGCAAGTTTTGATTT